>NZ_CP048741.1:2578448-2581044 GCF_018336475.1 Romboutsia sp. 13368 | reverse complement strand
CAAATACTACAGAAGATAAAGTTAACTTTGTAGTAACAGCTMGGNTTTCAGGTTCTATTTCACTCCCCTCCCGGGGTTCTTTTCACCTTTCCCTCACGGTACTGCTTCACTATCGGTCATCAGGTAGTATTTAGCCTTGGGAGGTGGTCCTCCCTGCTTCCCACAAGGTTTCACGTGTCYCGTGGTACTCTGGATCATACTAGTAGCTTTCTCGTTTCAATTACAGGGCTATTACCTTCTATGGCGGAGCTTTCCAACTCTCTTCATTTACGATATTGCATCCATGTTGTATGTCCGCAACCCCATCGAAGAAAACTTCAATGGTTTGGCCTGTTCCGCTTTCGCTCGCCGCTACTTACGGAATCGAATTTCTTTCTCTTCCTCCGGGTACTTAGATGTTTCAGTTCCCCAGGTTCCCCTCGCTAAGCTATGTATTCACTTAACGATACTTAGACATTACTCTAAGTGAGTTTCCTCATTCGGAAATCTTCGGATCAAAGTTTACGTGCAACTCCCCGAAGCTTATCGCAGCTTATCACGTCCTTCATCGGCTCCTAGTGCCAAGGCATCCGCCCTGCACCCTTAATAACTTGACCAGTTATTAAAGTTGTTATTTTAAAGACTTAACTTGTCTATTTATATAAAAATGATGTCATATCACTAAATTTNAAATGATGTCATATCACTAAATGTTATGCAGTTTTCAAAGTACTAACGTACATCGCCAACGTCTATTCTCTCTGAGAATATCCCGTTGCTCAAAGTACTAATTTTGAGGAATGAACCCTCAAAATTAAACAGTAGGCAATTCTCCTTAGAAAGGAGGTGATCCAGCCGCACCTTCCGATACGGCTACCTTGTTACGACTTCACCCCAGTTATTGATTTCACCTTCGACGGACGCTTCCAAAAGGTTAGCAATCCGGCTTCGGGCGCCCCCAACTTCCGTGGTGTGACGGGCGGTGTGTACAAGACCCGGGAACGCATTCACCGCAGCATTCTGATCTGCGATTACTAGTAACTCCAGCTTCATGTAGGCGAGTTTCAGCCTACAATCCGAACTGAGAATGGCTTTAAGGGATTAGCTCCGCCTCACGACTTGGCTGCCCTCTGTACCACCCATTGTAGCACGTGTGTAGCCCTAAGCATAAGGGGCATGATGATTTGACGTCATCCCCACCTTCCTCCAGGTTATCCCTGGCAGTCTCGCTAGAGTGCTCAACTAAATGGTAGCAACTAACAATAAGGGTTGCGCTCGTTGCGGGACTTAACCCAACATCTCACGACACGAGCTGACGACAACCATGCACCACCTGTCACTTCTGTCCCCGAAGGGAAATCTCCGATTAGGGAGAGGTCAAAAGGATGTCAAGCTTAGGTAAGGTTCTTCGCGTTGCTTCGAATTAAACCACATGCTCCGCTACTTGTGCGGGTCCCCGTCAATTCCTTTGAGTTTCACTCTTGCGAGCGTACTTCCCAGGCGGAGTACTTAATGCGTTAGCTGCGCCACCGAAGGGGGTAACCTCCGACAGCTAGTACTCATCGTTTACGGCGTGGACTACCAGGGTATCTAATCCTGTTTGCTCCCCACGCTTTCGTGCCTCAGTGTCAGTTACAGTCCAGAGAGCCGCCTTCGCAACTGATATTCCTCTTAATATCTACGCATTTCACCGCTACACTAGGAATTCCACTCTCCTCTCCTGCACTCAAGTTCCCCAGTTTCAAAGGCTTACTACGGTTGAGCCGTAGCCTTTCACCTCTGACTTAAGAAACCACCTACGCACCCTTTACGCCCAGTAATTCCGGATAACGCTAGCCCCCTACGTATTACCGCGGCTGCTGGCACGTAGTTAGCCGGGGCTTCCTCCTCAAGTACCGTCATTATCTTCCTTGAGGACAGAGCTTTACGACCCGAAGGCCTTCATCGCTCACGCGGCGTTGCTGCATCAGGCTTTCGCCCATTGTGCAATATTCCCCACTGCTGCCTCCCGTAGGAGTTTGGACCGTGTCTCAGTTCCAATGTGGCCGATCACCCTCTCAGGTCGGCTACTGATCGTCGCCTTGGTGAGCCGTTACCTCACCAACTAGCTAATCAGACGCGGGTCCATCCTGTACCGCAAAAGCTTTGATACTTCTACCATGCGATAAAAGCATATTATCTCGTATTAGCATACCTTTCGGTATGTTATCCGTGTGTACAGGGCAGGTTACCCACGCGTTACTCACCCGTCCGCCGCTCTTCTCCGAAGAGAATCGCTCGACTTGCATGTGTTAGGCACGCCGCCAGCGTTCATCCTGAGCCAGGATCAAACTCTCAAATAAAAGTTGTTTACCTGCTCAGACTAATCATTATCTGAATATCTGGCTTGGTTTGTTAGTTGTAATTCTATAAATTAACCTACTGTTTAATTTTCAAAGTTCATTTTTTCGACTTGTTTATGTTTAACAAATTTGTTTTTATTTGTCAACTTATTTTTTAAGTTGTATTTTTTTGCCCTTTCCTTAAGGACAAGTATAACTATACCATCTGTTTTTTATATGGTCAACACTTTTTTTAATATTTTTTTTAGAAATATTTTACTAATAATTTTAAGCTT
>NZ_CP048741.1:2577961-2578441 GCF_018336475.1 Romboutsia sp. 13368 | reverse complement strand
AAGACTTACTYTCATCGATTTATCATCTTGATAATCTAGGCGTAGCCTACCGGCTATTTGTTCAGGTGACCAAGTATCATTTAAACCATTTTCTATATACTCAACTAATCTAGAGTTATTTAATTTGCCTTTTGCTCCGCAATTTATTCTATTGCTGATATAAACTTCATTTGCTATATGTGCTAAGTATTTTCCATTAACAGAATTTCTTTTAATCTCTCTTGAAATTGTAGAAGCATTTCTATTTAAATATTTTGCGATCTTTCTTAAGCTCCATCCTAGATCTAAGAAATTTGCTATACAACATCTCTCGTGTATGGTAATATGTTTATAGTTCATAAATTTATGTCCTTTCATGTATAGTAGTTTTGTGGTTATTATTACTGTAGCATAAACATAAATTTATGGGCTATTTTTTTACTCATTTTTAGGTGTTGCACTTAATATGATAATCTATCATATAAAAAMAGAGAGTGTAAG
>NZ_CP048741.1:2564412-2577892 GCF_018336475.1 Romboutsia sp. 13368 | reverse complement strand
TATACATACTATATACTAACAATATAATCCTTACCCTACCCTAAGAGTAATATATAGTTCTTTATATACTTTTTTATAAATTATTAAAACTTAGTATACTATATTACTTAAGCTTCTTAGTGAAAAATATATCTCAAAATATTGTTACTTACACTCTTTTAATAATTGTTTAATATACTAATTATCAAATATTTTAATATATTTAAAATACTTATAATAAAAAAGCTATATCAAATTAGAATTATATAAATATTAATAATTACTTACTTAATTCTAATCTAATATAGCAATCCTTGATTTTCTTAATTAATATAAACGTCTTACATGTATTCTTCATTCAAAAATAACTTATTATACTTTAAGCTCTTTTGTACATCTATTATCCTTTGATTTGATGATCCTCTAAATCTTAAACCAATATCTTTTTTATTCTCTATAAACTTTCCATCAACTAATACATCTATTTGATTTAATAGCTTTATATTTTTTAAATAATGTGGATTATTCTTATCTAAAAGTTCTTCAAATGTAAACCCAGTATATGCCCATACATCAAGTTTATATCTTTTTGCTTCTTTAGCTATCTCTCCTAAAGCTTCTGGTTGTAAAAATGGTTCTCCTCCTGATAATGTAATTCCTTTTTGTAGCTTTAAAATTTTAATAGTATTTATTATATCCTTTGTATCTACTTCATACCCCCCACATAGACTATGTGTTTGAGGATTATGACAACCAATACAATTATGCTTACATCCCTGAGTCCATATAACCATTCTTAATCCAGGTCCATCTACTATACTATCAAAGGTTACATCTGATGATATCCTNATTCCTTGCTCTTTCATAGCCCTTATAACTGTTTCAAAAGCTTCTAAATTATCTGATGGGTTACCATCTAACTCTATATAAGTTATATGACCAGCATTTGTTAATTCATGATATGGAGCTTCTAGTCTAATTTTATCAAATGCACTTATATTATGATATACGGGTATATGGAATGAGTTTGTATAATACTCCTTATCTGTAATACCTTTAATCTCTCCATATATTCTTTTATCTATAGATGTAAATCGACCAGCAAGTCCTTCAGCTGGTGTAGCTATTAAAGAAAAATTCAATTCATATTTCTTACTTGCTTCTTCCATTCTCTGTCTCATATGAGATATTATTTTTAAACCAAGGTTCTGTGCTTCTTCACTTTCTCCATGATGCTTTCCTAATAATCCTACAAGACACTCTGCTAAGCCTATAAAGCCTACCGTTAAAGTACCTTCTTTAATTATATATTCTAACTTATCCTCTGGATTTAAATTATCAGAACCTTTCCATATACCTTGACCCATTAAGAATGGGAAATTCTTTACTTTTTTATTTCCTTGCAGTTCCATACGCTCTAATAACTGCTCTATTACTAAATCTATCTTTTTATCTAATTCTTTAAAAAATCCCACTAAATCTACTTCCATATTTTTTATAAAGCCATACTTTATCCCTAATCTAGGTAAGTTTATAGTAGTAAAAGATAAGTTTCCTCTTCCACTAACAATTTCATCTCCACATACATTTCCTATTACCCTTGTTCTACATCCCATATAAGTTGCTTCTGTCTCAGGGTGGCCTTCTTTATAATATTTTGCATTAAAAGGAGCATCTAAAAAACTAAAGTTTGGGAATAGCCTTTTAGCTGAAACTCTGCAAGATAATTTAAATAAATCGTAGTTCTTATCTTCTGGATTTAAATTTATTCCTTCTTTTACTTTAAATATTAATATAGGGAATATAGGTGTTTCTCCATTACCTAATCCTTTTTCTAGTGATAGAAGTAAATTTCTACTTACCATTCTTCCTTCTTCACTAGTATCTGTACCAAAGTTTATACTCGAAAATGGTACTTGTGCACCTGCTCTAGAGTGCATAGTATTTAAATTATGTATAAGTGCTTCCATTGCTTGATATGTCTTTTGATCTGTTTCTTTGTATGCCTCTTCAAATGAAAATTTTTGTATTGTATCTATTTCACTATCATTTAAATTGAATTTATCTTTTAAAATAGTCTTTTCTTTGTTTATATATGTATCATTTAAGTTTAAACTTAATTTTATTTTTAAATCATCTTCTAAATCATAAACTATTTTTTTTATTTCATCATTTACATCTATTCCTTTAAGTAGCTTTAAACTCTTGCTTATATTACTTATATATCCTTTTTTAAACGTCTTATATACACCATCAGCTAAGCCATAATCAAAAAATGGAATACTCTGTCCACCATGTTGGTCATTTTGATTACTTTGTATCGCTATTGCAGCCAATGCAGCATAACTTATAATATCATTAGGTTCTCTTAAATGACCGTGACCTGTTGAGAATCCTCCTTTAAATAACTTATTTATATCTATTTGACAACAAGTAAGGGTACCCATATTCAAAAAATCCATATCATGTATATGTATATCTCCATTATCATGTGCAATTGCATGTTCTGGCTTTAATATATGTGTTTTACAAAACTCTTTGGAAACTGTACTACCATACTGTAACATTGTCCCCATAGCTGTATTTCCGTTTATATTAGCATTTTCTCTTTTTATATCTGCATCATTTGCATCAGAGAATGTTATCTCCCCTATAGATTTCATTAATCTAGTTTTAGAATCTCTTATTCTTYKCACATATGAAAAATGAAATTGATTACAAAAACTGTAGAACAATAGAAGAATTTAAAATATTGGTAGATGATTACATGGATTATTACAATAATGACCGTTATCAGTGGAATTTAAAAAAGCTRAGGTATTACTCGTCCATCTCTCTTCTTAACAAAATTAATCAATTTAAAACAACCCCCTATCACATATATTGTAGCATATTTATATATTAACCATGTCATATGGGATTATAAATTTATATTTATTGTTCTTTAATAAATTTAGTTGTTTTATTTTATTGTATCTATATATTAATCCATAAATTAAACATTAAGATTTGTTTTAATAAATATAAAAGCCGTTAATATAATAATATTAACGGCAAAATCTAATTAAATAAAATTGTGTTTTTAGGATTTATAATATCTTTTATTTATGTCTTAAGAAATAAAAAAAGATTACGTGGCTACGTCTTACTCTCCCAGGCGGTCGCCCACCAAGTACCATTAGCGCTAAAGAGCTTAACTTCTGTGTTCGGTATGGGAACAGGTGTATCCTCTTTGCTATAATAACCACATAATCTTTATTTTTAGAGTTAATACTCTGAAAACTGCATATCATTTATATATTAATCATTTTATTTTAGCAACCGAAATCATCCTTATTATTATCTAATAATGATTTGGTTGGCGATATAAACCTTTAGGTTTATTTTTGGTCAAGTCCTCGACCTATTAGTATCGATAAGCTAAATACATTACTGCACTTACACCTTCGACCTATCAACCAGGTAGTCTTTCTGGGGTCTTACCCTTACGGTGGGAAATCTTATCTTGAAGTTGGCTTCGCGCTTAGATGCTTTCAGCGCTTATCCATTCCGTACATAGCTACCCAGCCATGCCCTTGGCAGAACAACTGGTACACCAGAGGTACGTCCATCCCGGTCCTCTCGTACTAAGGACAGGTCTTCTCAAATTTCCTACGCCTGCGACGGATAGGGACCGAACTGTCTCACGACGTTCTGAACCCAGCTCGCGTACCACTTTAATGGGCGAACAGCCCAACCCTTGGGACCTACTACAGCCCCAGGATGTGATGAGCCGACATCGAGGTGCCAAACCTCCCCGTCGATGTGGACTCTTGGGGGAGATAAGCCTGTTATCCCCAGGGTAGCTTTTATCCGTTGAGCGATGGCCCTTCCATGCGGTACCACCGGATCACTAAGTCCGACTTTCGTCCTTGCTCGACCTGTATGTCTTGCAATCAAGCTTCCTTTTGCCTTTACACTCTTCGCACGATTTCCGACCGTGCTGAGGAAACCTTTGAGCGCCTCCGTTACTTTTTAGGAGGCGACCGCCCCAGTCAAACTGCCCACCTGACGGTGTTCCAAGACCTGATTCAAGGCCTATGGTTAGGATCCCAGTACTACAAGGGTGGTATCCCAAGGATGACTCCACACAGACTGGCGTCCATGCTTCATAGTCTCCCACCTATCCTGTACATGTAGTACCAAGACCCAACGTCAAGCTACAGTAAAGCTCCATGGGGTCTTTCCGTCCTGTCGCAGGTACCCGGCATCTTCACCGGGATTACAATTTCACCGAGTCTATTGTTGAGACAGTGCCCAAATCGTTACGCCTTTCGTGCGGGTCGGAACTTACCCGACAAGGAATTTCGCTACCTTAGGACCGTTATAGTTACGGCCGCCGTTTACTGGGGCTTAAGTTCACTGCTTCGATTGCTCTAACAGATCCCCTTAACCTTCCAGCACCGGGCAGGCGTCAGCTCCTATACATCGTCTTGCGACTTAGCAGAAACCTGTGTTTTTGGTAAACAGTCGCTTGGGCCTATTCTCTGCGGCCTGTCATAGACAGGCACCCCTTCTCCCTAAGTTACGGGGTCATTTTGCCGAGTTCCTTAACAATAGTTCTCTCGCTGGCCTTAGGATACTCTCCTCACCCACCTGTGTCGGTTTACGGTACGGGCGCCTTTAAACTCGATAGAAGCTTTTCTTGACAGTGTGAAATCAGCTACTTCGCCCCGAAGGGCTTACCCATCGTATCCTAGCATTATCTAGACGGATTTGCCTATCTAGACTGCCTCAATACTTAGCCACACAATAACCAACAGTGTGGTTAGCTTATCCTACTGTGTCACTCCATCTCTCAAACGCTTATTGGCGGTACAGGAATATCAACCTGTTGTCCATCACCTACGCCTTTCGGCCTCGGCTTAGGTCCTGACTAACCCAGGGCGGACGAACCTTCCCCTGGAAACCTTGGGTTTACGGCCTGTGGGATTCTCACCCACATCTCGCTACTCATGCCAACATTCTCACTCGTATACTGTCCACATGTCCTTACGGTCATGCTTCAACCTGCATACGAAGCTCCCCTACCCATCATAAATGATGCCGTAGCTTCGGTAGTACGTTTTAGCCCCGGAAATTTTCGGCGCAGGATCACTCGACCAGTGAGCTATTACGCACTCTTTAAATGAGTGGCTGCTTCTAAGCCAACATCCTGGTTGTCTGTGCAATCCCACATCCTTTACCACTTAACGTACATTTAGGGACCTTAGCTGACGATCTGGGCTGTTGCCCTTTTGACTATGAATCTTATCACCCACAGTCTGACTCCCAAGTATAAGAATACGGCATTCGGAGTTTGATAGTCTTCGGTAAGTGCAATACCCCCTAGGACATTCAGTGCTCTACCTCCGCTTCTCTCAACCTTGAGGCTAGCCCTAAAGCTATTTCGGGGAGAACCAGCTATCTCCGGGCTCGATTGGAATTTCACCGCTATCCACAAGTCATCCCCGAGCTTTTCAACGCTCGTGGGTTCGGTCCTCCACGAAATTTTACTTTCGCTTCAACCTGCTCATGGATAGGTCGCCCGGTTTCGGGTCTACGCCAAGTAACTAATGTCGCCCATTTAAGACTCGCTTTCGCTACGGCTCCACACCTTAAGTGCTTAACCTTGCTGCATATCGTAACTCGTTGGCCCGTTCTACAAAAAGTACGCGGTCACACAAGTAATGTGCTCCCACAGCTTGTAAGTGCAGGGTTTCAGGTTCTCTTTCACTCCCCTCCCGGGGTTCTTTTCACCTTTCCCTCACGGTACTATACGCTATCGGTCACTAGGTAGTATTTAGGCTTGGAGGATGGTCCCTCCTGCTTCCCACAGGGTTTCACGTGTCCCGTGGTACTCTGGATCATACTAGTATTTTTCTCGTTTTGACTACGTGGCTATTACACTTTATAGCGGAGCTTTCCAACTCTCTTCATCTACGATATCTTTCCATGTCGTATGTCCGCAACCCCAACGAAGTAAACTTCATTGGTTTGGCCTGTTCCGCGTTCGCTCGCCGCTACTTACGAAATCGAATTTCTTTCTCTTCCTCCGGGTACTTAGATGTTTCAGTTCCCCGGGTTCCCCTCGCTAAGCTATGTATTCACTTAACGATACTTAGACATTACTCTAAGTGAGTTTCCTCATTCGGAAATCTTCGGATCAAAGTTTACGTGCAACTCCCCGAAGCTTATCGCAGCTTATCACGTCCTTCATCGGCTCCTAGTGCCAAGGCATCCGCCCTGCACCCTTAATAACTTGACCAGTTATTAAAAAGTTATCGCTACTGAACAAACTTCGTATTCACTCAGTTTATTCCAGTGCTTAAAGTTGTAATTTTTAAGACTTTTCTTGTCATATATATTTAAAATGATGTCATATCACTAAATGTTATGCAGTTTTCAAAGTACTAATGGTGGAGATGAGGAGGATCGAACTCCTGACCCCTTGCGTGCAAGGCAAGTGCTCTCCCAGCTGAGCTACATTCTATATTTTATTTTAACAACGAATTATATTTTATAATATATGTCGAAGTTTGTCAATAGAGTTTTTAATTTTTATTAAGAACCCTCAAAATTAAACAGTAGGTAATTCTCCTTAGAAAGGAGGTGATCCAGCCGCACCTTCCGATACGGCTACCTTGTTACGACTTCACCCCAGTTATTGATTTCACCTTCGACGGACGCTTCCAAAAGATTAGCAATCCGGCTTCGGGCGCCCCCAACTTCCGTGGTGTGACGGGCGGTGTGTACAAGACCCGGGAACGCATTCACCGCAGCATTCTGATCTGCGATTACTAGTAACTCCAGCTTCATGTAGGCGAGTTTCAGCCTACAATCCGAACTGAGAATGGCTTTAAGGGATTAGCTCCGCCTCACGACTTGGCTGCCCTCTGTACCACCCATTGTAGCACGTGTGTAGCCCTAAGCATAAGGGGCATGATGATTTGACGTCATCCCCACCTTCCTCCAGGTTATCCCTGGCAGTCCCTCTAGAGTGCCCAACTTAATGCTGGCAACTAAAGGCAAGGGTTGCGCTCGTTGCGGGACTTAACCCAACATCTCACGACACGAGCTGACGACAACCATGCACCACCTGTCACTTCTGTCCCCGAAGGGAAATCTCCGATTAGGGAGAGGTCAAAAGGATGTCAAGCTTAGGTAAGGTTCTTCGCGTTGCTTCGAATTAAACCACATGCTCCGCTACTTGTGCGGGTCCCCGTCAATTCCTTTGAGTTTCACTCTTGCGAGCGTACTTCCCAGGCGGAGTACTTAATGCGTTAGCTGCGCCACCGAAGGGGGTAACCTCCGACAGCTAGTACTCATCGTTTACGGCGTGGACTACCAGGGTATCTAATCCTGTTTGCTCCCCACGCTTTCGTGCCTCAGTGTCAGTTACAGTCCAGAGAGCCGCCTTCGCAACTGGTGTTCCTCCTAATATCTACGCATTTCACCGCTACACTAGGAATTCCACTCTCCTCTCCTGCACTCAAGTTTCCCAGTTTCAAAGGCTTACTACGGTTGAGCCGTAGCCTTTCACCTCTGACTTAAGAAACCACCTACGCACCCTTTACGCCCAGTAATTCCGGATAACGCTAGCCCCCTACGTATTACCGCGGCTGCTGGCACGTAGTTAGCCGGGGCTTCCTCCTCAAGTACCGTCATTATCTTCCTTGAGGACAGAGCTTTACGACCCGAAGGCCTTCATCGCTCACGCGGCGTTGCTGCATCAGGCTTTCGCCCATTGTGCAATATTCCCCACTGCTGCCTCCCGTAGGAGTTTGGACCGTGTCTCAGTTCCAATGTGGCCGATCACCCTCTCAGGTCGGCTACTGATCGTCGCCTTGGTGAGCCGTTACCTCACCAACTAGCTAATCAGACGCGGGTCCATCCTGTACCGCAAAAGCTTTGATACTTCTACCATGCGATAAAAGCATATTATCTCGTATTAGCATACCTTTCGGTATGTTATCCGTGTGTATAGGGCAGGTTACCCACGCGTTACTCACCCGTCCGCCGCTCACCCCGAAGGGTTCGCTCGACTTGCATGTGTTAGGCACGCCGCCAGCGTTCATCCTGAGCCAGGATCAAACTCTCAAATAAAAGTTGTTACCTGCTCAGACTAATCATTATCTGAATATCTGGCTTGGTTTGTTAGTTGTAATTCTATAAATTAACCTACTGTTTAATTTTCAAAGTTCATTTTTGTTTTGCCCTTTTCTTAAGGACAAGTATAACTATATCATCTTATTTTWAYATMGTCAACACTNNNAAACTTTTTTATATTTTTTATATTATTTAATAAAATAAGCCATATCTACTAACTTTAGACATAGCTTATTCTTATCACAATTATAATTTTTTATACTACTTAGTAGTGAAATAATTTTGAATTCCAACATATATAGCCCATGCAATTTTTTCTTGATATTCTTCATCAGTTAATAATTTAGCTTCTTTTTCATTAGATAAAAACCCACATTCTATTAATACTGATGGAATTTTATTATCCTTTAATAAATATAAATCATCCCTAGGTTTAATTTCTCTATTATTTGTATTATCTACAACTCTTTTAAGCTCTTGTTGTATAGTTTTAGATAATTTTATTGAATCTTCTTTTCCTGATGGATAAAAGGTTTGTGCACCATAGTATTTTGATGCCCCTGCCCCAGTTAAAGCATTCATATGTATAGATACAAACATGTCTGCATTAGACTCTTCTATTATTTGCTTTCTATTTTTTAAGTTTTCATTATATTTTTGTCTTATTGTTTTCTTCCCATCTTCTATATATAAGCTACTGTCATCTTCTCTAGTAAGTATTACATGAGCTCCACTTGACTCTAATAACTCTCTTATTTTATGAGTAATCAACAAATTAATTTCTTTTTCAACTACTGTTTTATCACTACTTAGTGTACCAGAGTCCATTCCCCCATGCCCTGCATCAAGTACTATAACCTTATTAGTTACAGGCATGTACTTCATTACATCCTCAGAGTTCTCCTTTATTTCATATATAGAAGCTACCATTAAAACTAAGCTTACTATTACAAAAACCATATGCTTTATGTACTTTTTCAAATTATCACCCTATACATTTATATAAAAAAAGACTTTGGAATATTCCAAAGTCTTTTGAAAAAATACAGTATAAAATTATCTCTTTGAGAATTGTGGAGCTCTTCTTGCTGCCTTTAATCCGTATTTCTTTCTTTCCTTCATTCTAGCATCTCTAGTTAAGAATCCTTCTTTCTTTAAAGCTCCTCTTAACTCTTCATCAGCTTTTAATAAAGCTCTAGATATACCATGTCTTATAGCACCAGCTTGTCCAGTGAATCCTCCACCTTCAACTTTTACTATTACATCGTATTTGTTTTCATTGTTAGTTAAAACTAATGGTTGTTTAACATCTCTTATTAATGTTTCGTAGTTGAAATATTCTTCAACTGCTCTTCCATTTACTATTATATTTCCTTCACCTGCAACTAATCTAACTCTAGCAACAGAGTGTTTTCTTCTTCCAGTTCCGTAGTATTGAACGTTAGCCATGATAACTCCTCCTTTCACCCGTAATTATTATTTGAAGTTTAGAACTTCTGGATTTTGAGCTGCATGATCGTGGTTTGGTCCAGCGAATACTCTTAATCTAGTCATCATTCTACTTCTTAATTTATTTTTACATAACATACCGCTTACTGCATGAGATATTACTTCTTCAGGCTTCTTAGCCATCATTTCTCTGTAAGTTATTTCTTTTAATCCACCTACATATCCAGTGTGGTATCTGTACATTTTTTGATCTAATTTCTTTCCTGTTAAAACTACTTTCTCAGCGTTTACAACAACAACGAAGTCCCCTCCGTCAACGTGTGGTGTGAAAGTAACTTTGTGCTTTCCTCTTAATACTGTCGCTATTTCAGTTGCTAAACGACCTAATGTTTTTCCTTCAGCATCAACGATGTACCATTTTCTTTGTACATCAGCTGGCTTAGCTATATAACTTTTCATAGTTGTCCCTCCTTAACTTTTTTTCATATAAAAATTTTACCGTTTATGTCAAGTCCGGGGCAAGTGGACTTATTAACACTCTAATTTATTTTAATACATGCCCCCTGGTGTGTCAAGCTAATAATCAACTTTTTTAAGAAATAATCCGTGTGCTGGTGCAGTATGTCCACACTCACCTCTTTGTTTGGATTCTACTATTTCTTTCAAGCTCTTACTAATTCTTCCTCTACCTATATCTACTAATGTTCCCACTATTATCCTTACCATATTATATAAGAACCCGTTTCCTTCTACTTCTAATATAATAAGATTTTCTTGTTTATTCAATCTTATATCATATATTTCTCTCACAGTATCTTTAACAGCTGAACCAGAGCTCATAAATCCTTTAAAATCATGAATTCCAATTAAACTTTTTGATTCATTAACCATTTTATCAAAATCAAGTTCATATTTAACATGGTATGATATATCTTTGTATATAGGACTTCTATACATACCATTGTATATTAAATACCTATATGTCTTTCCATTTGCATTATATCTAGAATGAAATTCATCATTAACTTCTACACAATCAATTATAGAAATATCTTTAGGTAACTTAGCGTTTAATGCATTTGGTATTTTATCTGCAGGTATAGCATTTTCTAACTTAAAATTAGCAACTTGTCCTAATGCATGAACTCCTGCATCAGTTCTACCTGATCCTGTAAGCTTAACTTCTTCTTTTGTTATATCATAGATAGCCTTTTCTATTGTTCCTTGTATACCTAATGAGTCTGGTTGCTTCTGCCATCCACAATAGTTAGAACCATTATATTGTATTGTAATTTTTAAGTTTCTCATATTATACCTCTTTAGATAAATCTCGTAACTATAATTATAACCAAATATACTACCAGTATACAAACTGCTGTATAATCATTCTTAGTTATAATTGACTGTCTCATTTTAGTTCTATTATATCCCCCTCTATAACATCTAGCTTCCATAGCCATAGAAAGTTCTTCAGCTCTTCTAAATGCACTTACAAATAGAGGCACTAGTAAAGGAACTAGATTTTTAGCTCTACTTATAATATTTTTACTTTCAAAATCTGCACCTCTAGACATTTGAGCTTTCATTATTTTATCTGTTTCATCTAATAATGTAGGTATGAATCTTAAAGCTATAGTCATCATCATAGATAATTCATGTACTGGTAATCCTATTTTATTAAATGGATTTAATAATCTTTCAATACCATCTGTAAGATCCATAGGAGAAGTTGTTAATGTTAACATAGATGTCCCTAATACTAAAAGTATTAATCTTAATGCCATAAATATAGCTTGTCTAACTCCCTGGTCAGTTATTTTTATAAAACCAAAAGATACTATAGGATCTCCTGGAAGGAAAAATATATTTATTACAAATGTGAATATTATAATCCATTTAAGAGGTTTAATTCCATTCATAATATACTTAAATGGTATATTAGATAATTTTATAGTAGCCACTAATGCTAAAAATACTATAGCATATGGCCAAAACTTATCAATTATAAATAATGATATCATAAATATTAAGGTTGCTATTAGCTTAACCCTTGCATCCAATTTATGAATTAATGAATTAGAAGGGTAATGTTGACCTATTGTTATATCTTTTAACATTCTTGCCCTCCTTTTAACACTTTAAGTATTTCTTCTTTAGCCTCTTCTATCGTTAATATATCTTCTCTTATGTTAAATCCTTTTTCTCTTAACTTTATAGCAAGCTCTAAAACTTGAGGTATATCTAACCCTATTTCTTTTAATCTTTCTGCTTTAGAGTTAAATACTTCTCTAGGAGATCCCATAAATTCTATTTTTCCATGATTCATTACTATTATCGTTTTAGCTAGCTTAGCCATATCATCCATACTATGAGACGATAATATTATAGTCATGTCATTATTCTTATGTAATTTAGTTATAAGTTCAAATATTTCGTCTCTACCACCTGGGTCTAATCCTGCTGTAGGTTCATCTAAAATTAAAACTTCAGGATTCATAGCTATAACTCCAGCTATTGCTACTCTTCTCTTTTGACCTCCAGATAATTCAAATGGAGATTTGTCTTTAAATAACTCATAATCAAGTCCAACAGCTTCCATAGATAGTTTTACTCTATTATTAATCTCTTCTTCATTTAAACCTAAATTAGAAGGTCCAAAAGCTATATCTTTTTCTATCGTTTCTTCAAATAATTGATATTCTGGATATTGAAATACTACTCCAACTCTTTTTCTTATTTCAGTTAAATTTAAATCAGGGTCTGTTATTTTAAAATCATTTATAAATATATCACCTGATGAAGGTTTTAATATTCCATTTAAATGTTGTATTAATGTTGACTTACCTGAACCTGTATGACCTATAAGTCCAACAAAATCTTTATCTTTTATTTCAAAACTAATATCATCTAAGGCTTTACTACTAAAAGGCATTCCTTCATTATAAATATGAGTTAAATTCTTTACTTTAATCGACATAATTCCATCACCATCTCATCTACTGTTAATATATCATTTCTTATATCTAATCCTTCTTCTTGCAGTAAATTAGATAACTCTGTCATACCAGGCACATCTAATCCTATATTTTTTAATGTCTCAACTTTACTAAAAACATCTTTAGGTGTACCTTCTAATAATTTTCTGCCTTTTTCCATAACTACAACTCTATCTGCTTCTACTGCCTCTTCCATAAAGTGAGTTATGTGTAATGTAGTTATATTTTCTTCTTTATTTAGCCTTTTTATAGTCTTCATTACTTCTTTTCTACCAGATGGATCTAGCATAGCTGTTGCTTCATCAAATATAATACATTTAGGCTTCATAGCTATTATACCTGCGATAGCTACCCTTTGCTTTTGTCCTCCTGATAATAAGTGAGGTTGTCTATCTCTTAACTCATACATACCTACACTTTTTAGAGATTCCTCAACTCTTTTTTTTATTTCATTAGGCTCTATACCTAAGTTTTCTGGACCAAATGCTACATCTTCTTCTACTACAGTTGCAACTATTTGGTTATCTGGGTTTTGGAATACCATTCCTGCTGTCTGTCTTATATCCCATAACCTGTCTTCATCTCTAGTATCCATTTCATTTATAAGTATATTACCTTCAGTAGGAAATAATATTGCATTTAAGTTCTTAGACAATGTAGATTTCCCTGAACCATTATGCCCTATTATAGCTACAAATTCTCCCTCTTTAACTTGTAAGTCTAGATTATCTATAGCTTTAAGTGTACTTTCATCTGTAATATACTCAAATGATACATTATTGACTTCTATTATATTATTCATCAACTGACTCCTTCTCATAAGTAGTATATCTCTATATTATTTAATATAAAAAATAGTTTGGTTAATATTATACCATAATTTAATATATTTTTTGATTTTGAGAATTAGATTTTAAAATATAAAATAA
>NZ_CP048741.1:2511226-2564379 GCF_018336475.1 Romboutsia sp. 13368 | reverse complement strand
CGATCTAACGCTATTCTCATAAGTAGTATATCTCTATATTATTTAATATAAAAAATAGTTTGGTTAATATTATACCATAATTTAATATATTTTTTGATTTTGAGAATTAGATTTTAAAATATAAAATAGTTTATATTTTACCATAAAAATACAAATTTATATTTTTTTAATAATTATTAAAAAATATCTGTAATAGAGATTTTATACTTTACTTATTATATGCCATATTCAATAGTAATAAATGAATATAATAAAAAAAGGATTAAGTTATATAACTTAATCCTTTTTCACACTATACTAATTCTATGAAAGCCATTTCAGCAGCGTCGCCTCTTCTTGGTCCTTTTTTGATTATTCTAGTGTATCCACCGTTTCTCTCTGCATATTTTGGAGCTATATCAGTGAATAAGTTGTTTACTACAGTCTCATCCATAACGTAAGCTAAAACTTGTCTTCTAGCGTGAAGATCTCCTCTTTTAGCAAGAGTTATCATCTTTTCTGCCATTCTACGAGTTTCTTTTGCTCTAGTTACAGTTGTTTCTATTCTTCCGTTTCTTAGTAAATCAGTTACTAAGTTTCTTAACATAAGGTTTCTGTGAGCTGTCTCACGTCCTAATTTACGGTAAGTAGCCATACTATCCCTCCTTCTTGCCTATTCTTCGCTTGGTTTAAGACCTAGTCCAAGTTCTTCTAACTTTTGGATTACTTCCTCTAGAGATTTCTTCCCTAGATTTCTAACCTTCATCATATCGTCCTCAGATTTATTAGCTAATTCTTCAACTGTGTTTATTCCCGCTCTCTTTAAACAGTTGTAAGATCTAACAGATAAATCTAATTCTTCTATTGTCATTTCTAGAACTTTTTCTTTTTGGTCTTCTTCTTTTTCTACCATTATCTCAACATTGCTTACATGCTCTGTTAAGTCTATGAATAGATTTAAGTGTTCAACTAGTACTTTAGCTGCTAGAGATATTCCTTCTTGAGGATTTATACTTCCATTAGTCCAAACTTCTAGTATTAATTTATCATAATCTGACTTTTGACCTACTCTAGTATTTTCAACATGGTAGCTTACTTTTTCAACAGGAGTATATATTGAATCTACAGGTAAAACACCTATAGGCATATGCTCTGTCTTATTTTCTTCAGCAGAAACGTAACCTCTACCTTTGTCTACATGTATTTCCATATTAAACTTAGAATTTTCATCTAGCGTAGCTATATGTAAATCCTTACTTAATATTTCAACATCAGGAGGACATATTATGTCTGATCCTTTGATAGTGCATGGTCCTTGAGCCTCTATTTTAAGAGTTCTACTACCTTCACCATCTATAGTAGCTGAAAGTTCTTTTAATGCTAATATAATTTCAGTAACATCTTCTTTAACACCTGGTACAGTAGAGAATTCATGAAGAACTCCATCTATTTTTATAGAATTAACTGCAACACCAGGTAAAGATGATAATAATATTCTTCTTAAAGCATTCCCTATAGTTATTCCATAGCCTCTTTCAAGAGGTTCTATGACAAACTTTCCATATCTATAGTCTTCGCTAAGTTCTATTATATCTACTTTTGGTTTTTCTATTTCTATCATGGACAAAACCCTCCCTTAAATTTATTAATCCACTGAGGGTAAACAATTTTTCAAAGATAACTTTAAAAGTTATCTTTAAAATATGCTTATTACTTAGAGTAAAGCTCTATTATTAAGTGTTCTGCTATTTCAAGATCTATATCTTCTCTTGCTGGTAAAGCAACAACTTTAGCAGACATTTCTTCTAAGTTAGTTTCTAACCACTTAGGAGCTACCTTTGTGTTAGCTTCTACTAAAGCTTTGAATTTAGCAGAAGATTTTGATCTTTCTTTAACTGTTATAACATCACCTGGTTTAACTGTCATAGAAGCTATATCAGCTTTATGTCCATTTAATAAGAAGTGACCGTGTCCAACTAATTGTCTAGCTTCTTTTCTAGATGAAGCTAATCCCATTCTGTAAACTACATTGTCTAATCTTCTTTCTAATAAACTTAATAAGTTAACCCCTGTCATACCATTCATTTTTTCAGCACGTTCATATAAGTTTCTGAATTGAGTTTCTAAAACTCCGTATATTCTCTTAACTTTTTGCTTTTCTCTTAATTGTAAACCATAGTTAGAAACTTTCTTTCTTCCTTGTCCATGTTGTCCTGGAGCATAGTTTCTAGTTACTATAGCACATTTATCAGTATAACATCTTTCACCTTTAAGGAATAATTTCATTCCTTCTCTACGGCATTGTCTGCATGATGCACCTGTGTATCTTGCCATGTCTTTACACCTCCTAAATTACTTGTTATATAATTACACTCTTCTTCTCTTTGGTGGTCTACATCCATTGTGAGGAATTGGTGTTACGTCTTTTATCATTGTTACTTCTAGTCCAGTAGCTTGTAAAGCTCTTATTGCAGCTTCTCTTCCTGAACCTGGTCCTTTTACGAATACTTCAACAGTTTTTAAGCCGTGTTCCATTGCAGCTTTAGCAGCAGTTTCTGCAGCCATTTGAGAAGCAAATGGAGTAGCTTTTCTTGATCCTTTGAATCCTAATTGTCCTGAAGATGCTGCTGATATAGCATTTCCATGAACATCAGTTAAAGTTATTATTGTGTTGTTGAAAGTTGATTGTATATGAGCTTGACCACGTTCTATGTTTTTACGTTCTCTTCTTCTTACACGTGAAACTTTCTTTTTTGGTTTAGCCATTGTTAGTCCCTCCTATCTAATTATTATTTCTTCTTCTTACGAGATACAGTTTTTCTAGGACCTTTTCTAGTTCTAGCGTTAGTCTTAGTTCTTTGTCCTCTTAGTGGAAGACCTTTAGCATGTCTCATACCTCTGTAACATTTTATATCTCTTAATCTCTTTATATTTAAAGCTATCTCTCTTCTTAAGTCACCTTCAACTAAGAAATCATTATCTATTATCCTTCTTAATTCGTTAACTTGTTCTTCAGATAAGTCTTTTATTCTTACGTTAGGATCTATCTCAGCTTTAGCTAATATTTCGTTAGCAGTTGCTTTCCCTATACCGTATATATAAGTTAAGCCTATTTCCGCTCTTTTTTCTCTAGGTAAATCTACCCCAGCTATTCTTGCCATATTCGCACCTCCTACACTTAATTTTAGTGTTAAAATCTTTATATCATATCAATCTAAATACAGATTTATCTATGATTAAAATCTACCCTTTGTTAATATCACAGTATTAAATTATACTATAAATTCCAACAAATTACTAGTAATAATTTCTTATCCTTGCTTTTGCTTATGCTTTGGATTTTCACAGATAACCATTACTTTACCTTTTCTTTTTATAACCTTGCACTTTTCGCACATTGGTTTTACTGATGGTCTTACTTTCATTGTTAATCCCTCCTTAGACTAATATTTAAATAGTCTACTTCTTACGCCAAGTGATTCTTCCTCTTGTAAGGTCATATGGAGAAAGTTCAACGTTCACCTTGTCGCCTTCCAAGATTCTTATGAAGTTCATTCTTAGCTTTCCAGATATGTGACATAATATCTCATGTCCATTTTCTAGTTTTACTTTGAACATAGCGTTAGGTAAAGCTTCTACAACTGTACCTTCTAATTCTATAACATCTTTTTTGGCCATTAACTAACCAAACCTCCATTTCAATAAGCTAAATCATTTGATTTAACTTTAGATAGCATATTTCCTACTTACCTAGCCACTATAGACTTGATAATATAATAGGTTCATCTTTTGTTATTGCTATCGTGTGCTCGTAATGAGCTGATTTTTTGCCATCTATAGTGACAATAGTCCAACCGTCAGCTAAAGTTTTAACGTGATAACGACCAGCGTTTATCATAGGTTCTATAGCTAAAACCATACCTTCTTGAAGTTTTGGTCCTTTTCCAGCTGGGCCATAGTTAGGTATTTGAGGGTCTTCGTGAAGATCAACTCCCACTCCGTGCCCTACTAAATCTCTAACAACTGAGAAACCATGTTTCTCAACGTGTGCTTGTATTGCGTGTGAGATATCAGATAATCTATATCCTAGTTTAGCAAATTTTATGCCTTCATAGAAGCTTTGTTTTGTTACTTCTATTAATTTCCTATCTTCTTCAGATATTATACCTACTCCGTGAGTCTTCGCAGAGTCTGAATGATATCCTTTATAATAGGCTCCTACATCTAAACTTACAATGTCACCCTCTTTTAAAATCTTTTTACTAGGTATCCCATGTACTACTTCTTCATTTATAGAAGCACATATAGAACCTGGAAAACCACCGTATCCTTTAAAAGATGGTATAGCATTGTATTTTCTTATATTCTCTTCAGCTATTTTATCTAACTCTAAAGTAGATATACCCGGAACTATAGCTGACTTTAATATCTCATGAGTTTCAGCAACTATTTTACCTGCTTCCCTCATGATTTCAATTTCTTTTTGTGATTTTATAATAATCATTATTATTTATCACTTCCTAGAGCAGTAACTATGTCCTCAAATACTTTCTCTATAGATTGTTGACCATTTATGTTAGCTATTATACCTTGAGAACTATAATAGTCTACTAATGGTTTTGTTTCATCTAAGTAAACTTGTATTCTTTTTGATACAGTCTCTTCATTATCATCTGCTCTTTGGTATAATTCTCCTTGGCATACATTACATACACCAGCTTCTTTAGGAGCATTAAATTCAACATGATACGTAGCACCGCAAGATTTACATATTCTTCTTCCTACAGCTCTTCCAACTAATATCGCTTTATCAACTTCGATATTAACTACCTTGTCTAAAGCTATATTAGCTTCTTTTAAGAACGCATCTAAATGTTGAGCTTGAGATACATTTCTTGGGAATCCATCTAACATAAATCCATTCTTACAGTCATCTTGAGTTATTCTGTCTGTAACTAAACCTACAGTTAACTCATCTGGAACTAATAATCCTTGATCCATGTATTCTTTAGCTTTCTTACCAAGATCTGTTCCTTCTTTTATATTCTTTCTGAATATATCTCCTGTTGATATATGAGGTATTTCGTATTTGTCTACAATACCAGCTGCTTGTGTACCTTTACCGGCACCAGGAGGTCCAAGTAATATTATTCTCATATTATCATCTCCAATTTATTTTAAGAATCCTTGGTAGGTTCTCATAACTAAATTTGATTCTAACTGTCTCTTAAGCTCTAAGGCAACTCCAACAACTATTAGTAATGATGTACCAACTAATGTTATTTGTATCTTCATGAAGAACATAACAATCGCTGATATCATAACTATAACTGATAAGAATAAAGCTCCAGCTAGAGTTAATCTTGATAATATTCTATTTAAATAATCTATAGTAGGTTTTCCTGGTCTTATACCTGGTATAAATCCACCATTATTTTTCATGTTATTTGCTATATCTTCAGTATTAAATGATACTGTAGTATAGAAATAAGAGAAGAATACTATCAACAGAATTTCAAGTGTTCTATATATCCAAACTCCAGGTGCTTGTGCTGGGCTTAAATATGTTTGAACAAAGTTTTGAGCATCTGCTCCCATGAACATTGCTATAGTTTGTGGGAAAGCTAAAAGCGAACTAGCAAAGATTACCGGAATAACCCCTGATTGGTTAACTTTCATTGGTATATGAGAACTTTGTCCTCCATACATTTTTCTTCCAACCACTCTCTTAGCATATTGTACTGGTATTTTTCTAGTAGCTTCTTGTATATATGTAACTGCTGCTATTGTTATAAGTATTACTACTACTAACAGAGCTGCTGCCCATATCTTTACATCTCCAGCTTGTACTAGATTTACAGTTGATATAATATCTCTTGGTATTCCCGAAACAATACCTATAAATATTATAATCGAGCTTCCATTACCTAATCCTTTTTCAGTAATTTTATCTCCTATCCACATTAAAAGCATACTTGCTGATACTAATGTCAATATAACTGTAATTATAAAGAATGCACTTGTTGATATTAGCGCTGATTTAACAATACCTAGCGTAATAGCTGTTGCTTGTATAAACGCTAATGCTAGTGCTATATATTTTGTGTATTTATTAATCTTTTTCTTACCTTCTTCACCAGACTTTTGAAGTTCTTCCAAACTTTCAAAACCTATAGTTAGAAGTTGTATTATGATAGATGCTGTTATTGCAGGACCTATACCTAAAGCAAATAGTGTGAATTGACTAAATGCCCCTCCAGTAAACATATTATATAGGGAAAGAAGACCATTTGAGTCAACCATTCCCTTTATAATACTAGTATCTACTCCAGGAACAGGTATTACTGCACCTATCCTAAATACTATAATCATCATCAAAGTATATAATATTTTTCTTCTTACATCTTTAAGCTTCCAAGCTTGTCTTAATTGTGACAGCACGTTAACTCACCCCGCCTGTTATGGCTAAGAGTAGCAGATTAGATTAAACTAATTCTGCTTTTCCTCCAGCTTTTTCTATTTTTTCTTGAGCTGAAGCAGTAAACTTAGCAGCTTGAACTGTTAAAGCTCTTTCTAAGTTTCCTTCGCCTAAGATCTTAACGCCGTCTTTTTCTATTTTAGCTATAGCACCTGTAGATTTTAATAATTCTGCAGTTACTACAGTTCCATTTTCAAATCTGTTTAATAATTCAACATTAACTTCTGTGAATACTTTCTTATTTGGGTTAGAGAAACCTCTCTTAGGAAGTCTTCTAGCAAGTGGCATCTGACCACCTTCGAATCCAACTCTAACTCCACCACCTGAACGAGACCATTGTCCTTTTTGTCCACGTCCTGCAGTTTTACCTTGTCCAGTCGCAGTACCTCTACCTAATCTTCTCTTAGCTTTTACTGCACCTTTAGCAGGTTTTAACTCATGTAACTTCATGGATTGCACCTCCTTATCGTACTTCTGTTATTATTACTCAGCTATTTCAGTTACTTCAACTAAATGCTTAACTTTTGTTATCATACCTCTTATTTGGGCATTATCTTCTTTAACAACTACTTGTTCTCTTTTTCTTAATCCTAACGCTTCAACGTTCTTTCTTTGGTTAGGAGTAGTTCCTATTGTACTTCTAACTAATTTTATTTGTAATTTAGCCATCTTTCACTACCTCCTTACCCTAGAAGTTCTTCAACTTTTTTTCCTCTAAGTTGAGCTATTTCTTCAACTGTCTTTAGAGAGTTAAGTCCTTCTATTGTAGCATTTACCATGTTTCTTGGGTTGTTAGATCCTAAAGATTTAGCTCTAACGTCTGTTAATCCAGCTAACTCAAGTACGGCTCTAGCAGGTCCACCAGCTATAACCCCTGTACCTTGCTTAGCAGGCATTATTAATATTTTACCAGCACCGAAGTGTCCGTTAACTTCGTGAGGTATTGTTGTACCAACCATTGGTACGTGTATAAGATTCTTCTTAGCATCTTCTACAGCTTTCTTTATTGCGTCTGGTACTTCCATTGCTTTACCAGTACCAACACCAACGTGTCCGTTTTCATCTCCAACTACTACTAATGCTGCAAATCTGAAGTTTCTACCACCTTTTACAACTTTAGTAACACGTCTAACTTCAACAACTTTTTCTTTTAAATCAAGTTGTCTTGCATCTATCGGCTTACGACGTAACATGTGCATTTCCCTCCTTTGTTTCTTGTATAATTAGAACTTAAGTCCAGCTTCTCTAGCAGCTTCTGCTAAAACTTGAACTCTACCGTGATATAAGTATCCACCTCTGTCAAATACAACTTCAGTGATTCCTTTTTCTATAGCTCTCTTAGCGATCATTGCTCCGACCATTTTAGCTGCTTCTTTGTTACCACCGTGGTTAACAGCTCCTTTTACTTCTGCATCTAAAGAAGACGCAGCTGTAAGAGTAACTCTATTAGCATCATCTATTATTTGAGCGTATATATTGTTAGAACTTCTGAATACACATAATCTTGGTCTTTGAGTAGTTCCAGTTATCTTTCTTCTAACTCTTTTGTGTCTTTGAAGTCTGTTAGCATTCTTATCAGCTTTCTTTAACATCAGGCCCACTCCTTTCTAGTGTTTAAGTTTGGTATTATTTCTTACCAGTTTTACCTTCTTTACGTCTTACAACTTCACCAGCGTATCTTATACCTTTACCTTTGTATGGCTCTGGCTTTCTCCAGTCTCTTATCTTAGCAGCGTAGTTTCCTACTAATTGCTTATCGATACCTTTTACTACTAACTCAGTTTGGTTAGGAACTTCAACTGTTAATCCTTCTGGATCTTCCATTTCTACTGGATGAGAGAATCCTAAGTTCATAACTAATTTCTTTCCTTGTTTTTGAGCTCTGTATCCAACACCAACTAACTCTAATTTCTTTTCGAAACCGTTAGTAACACCTATAACCATATTATCTAATAAAGTTCTAGTTAATCCGTGTAAAGATCTGTGTTGCTTGTTGTTTGTAGGTCTTTCAACAGTTATAGTATTTTCTTCTTGCTTTATGCTCATAGCAGCATCAAATTGCTTAGTTAATGTACCTTTTGGTCCTTTTACTGTAACTAAGTTTCCTTCAGCTATAGTAACTTCAACTCCTGCAGGTACAGTTATTGGTTTAACTCCTATTCTTGACATAGTCGCACCTCCTTACATTGTTCGTTTTTATTACCAAACGTAGCAGATTACTTCTCCACCAACATTTTCTTTTCTAGCTTGCTTATCAGTTAATATCCCTTTTGAAGTAGATATTATTGATATACCTAATCCGTTTAATACTCTTGGCACTTCATGCTTAGCAGCATAAACTCTCATACCAGGCTTAGATATTCTCTTAAGTCCTGATATAACTCTTTCGCCAGTTTGTCCGTACTTTAATTGTATTCTTATTATTCCTTGCTTTCCATCTTCTATAACATCGTAACCTCTGATGAAACCTTCTTCTAATAAGATTCTAGATAATTCTTTCTTCATATTAGATGCTGGAACATCAACAGTTTCATGCTTAACAACGTTAGCATTTCTTATACGAGTTAGCATATCCGCTATTGGATCTGTCATTGTCATATTGAAACCCTCCTTCCATTTTGGTCAAGCTTCTACCAGCTTGCTTTTCTTACACCAGGTATTTGACCTTTATAAGCTAATTCTCTGAAGCATATACGGCATATACCGAATTTTCTTAAAACCGAATGTGGTCTACCACATATAGTACATCTAGTGTATTCTCTAGTAGCGTACTTTTGCTTTCTTTGTTGTTTTACAACCATCGCTTTTCTTGCCACTGGAATCCCTCCTTCATAATTAACTTAGAAAATGTCCTTTTCTAAGCTTACTTAGAAAACGGCATTCCTAATAATTTTAATAATTCACGTGCTTCTTCGTCAGTCTTTGCAGTCGTAACGAATATTATATCCATTCCTCTTACTTTGTCTACCTTATCGTATTCTATTTCAGGGAATATTAATTGCTCTTTAACACCTAAAGCGTAGTTTCCTCTACCATCGAATGCGTTAGCGTTAACTCCTCTGAAGTCTCTAACTCTTGGTAAAGATACAGAAACTAACTTGTCCATGAAGTAGAACATTTTGTCAGCTCTTAATGTAACTTTCGCTCCTATTGGCATTCCTTCTCTTAATTTGAAGTTAGCAACTGATTTTCTAGCTCTAGTTATAACTGGCTTTTGACCAGATATCATTTCCATTTCTTCTACAGCTTTTTCTAATCCTTTTGGATTTTCTCTAGCATCGCCTATACCCATGTTTATAACTATCTTGTCTAACTTAGGTATTTCCATAACGTTTTTGTATCCAAATTTCTCCATTAAAGCAGGAGCAACTTCTTTCATGTATTTTTCTTGTAATCTAGAAGCCATTTAAGGTCCCTCCTTTCAAGCTATATTATATTTCTTTTCCGCTCTTAACTGCTACTCTTACTTTTTTTCCATCCTTCATTTCAAATCTAACTCTTGTCCCTTTTCCTGTTTCAGGATCTAGTGGCATTACGTTAGATATGTGTATTGAAGCTTCTTTGTTTACTATTCCACCTTGTGGGTTCATAGCGTTTGGCTTTTGGTGCTTAGTTATTACGTTAACTCCTTCAACTACAACTCTGTTAGCTTTAGGCATTACTTTAACAACTGTACCTTTTTTACCTTTGTCTTTACCTGCTATAACTACAACAGTATCACCTTTTTTAACACGCATCATGTCCTATTGCACCTCCTTATTATAGTACTTCTGGAGCAAGAGAAACTATTTTCATAAAGTCATTATCTCTTAACTCTCTAGCAACAGGCCCGAATATACGAGTTCCTACTGGAGTTTTGTCGTCTTTTATTATAACAGCTGCGTTTTCATCGAAAGATATATAACTTCCGTCTTTACGTCTTACGCCTTGCTTTGTTCTAACTATAACAGCTTTAACAACTTTACCTTTTTTTACAACTCCACCAGGTGTTGCACTTTTAACAGTAGCAACTATTACGTCGCCTATGTTACCAAATCTTCTTTTACTTCCGCCTAGTACACGTATACATAGTATTTCTTTTGCACCAGAGTTATCAGCAACTCTTAGACGTGTTTCTTGTTGTATCATATCGTAATCCCTCCTTTTCCAAAAAACTACTTAACTTTCTCAACAACTTCAACTAATCTGAATCTTTTATCTTTTGATAAAGGTCTAGTTTCCATTATTTTTACTCTGTCTCCGATTCTGCATACATTTTGCTCATCGTGAGCTTTGAACTTCTTAGTTCTCTTAACAGGCTTATTATATAATGGGTGACGTACGAAATCTTCAACTGCAACAACTATAGTTTTATCCATTTTGTCACTTACAACACGGCCTATTCTAACTTTTCTTCTTCCTCTTTCCATGTTTAAAAGCCTCCTTTCCAAATTAAGCTCTAGTTTCGTTTAATCTTCTTTCAGCAAGGACAGTCTTAACTCTAGCTATATCCTTTTTAACGAATTTTATTCTAGCTGTATTTTCTAATTGACCAGTAGCTAATTGGAATCTTAAGCTAAATAATTCACTTTTGAAGTCATTTAACTTATTCATTAGCTCTTCGCTTGTTAAACTTTTTAATTCTTTAGCTTGCATCCTATTCACCACCCTTTACTTCTAAATCTTCTCTTTTTACAAACTTACATTTAACTGGAAGTTTATGCATTGCAAGTCTCATAGCTTCTCTAGCTTTATCTTCAGAAACACCTGCTAATTCGAACATAACTCTTCCTGGCTTAACTACTGCTACCCAGTATTCTGGAGAACCTTTACCAGCACCCATACGAGTTTCAGCTGGCTTTCTTGTTACAGGCTTATGAGGGAATATTTTTATCCAAACTTTCCCGCCTCTTTTTATTGATCTAGTCATCGCGATTCTGGCAGCTTCTATTTGGTTAGAAGTTATCCAAGAAGCTTCTAATGCAACTAATCCGAACTCTCCGTAAGTAACTGTGTTACCTTTTTGAGCCTTCCCAGCCATACTTCCTCTATGAACTCTACGACGTTTTACTCTCTTTGGCATTAACATGAGTATTTCCTCCTTCCTCGAACCTTATTAATATTAGTTTCCTTTGTTTTCAGTTCTTTGAGGTCTTGATCCTTGAGGTCTTTGTCCTCTGTTTCCTCTATTATCATTTCCTCTTCTGTTATCTCTTCTATCGTTTCTTCTGTTATCTCTTCTATCGTTTCTCTTGCTATCTCTTCTATCGTTTCTTCTGTCTTCTCTTGGGTTTACACCGTTTCTAGTTGGTAAAACTTCTCCGTTGCATATCCAAACTTTTATACCAGTTTTTCCGTAAGTAGTGTTAGCTTCAGCGAAACCATAGTTTATATCAGCTCTTAATGTTTGTAAAGGAACATTTCCTTCGCTGTATCCTTCAGTTCTAGCCATTTCAGCTCCACCTAATCTACCAGAAGCAGATACTTTTATACCTTTAACTCCTGACTTCATAGCTCTTTGTATAGCTTGCTTCATAGCTCTTCTGAATGCAACCCTTCTTTCTATAGCTAACGCTATGTTTTCTGCTACTAATTGAGCATCCTTATCAGGGTTTCTAACTTCAACTATGTTAACTATTACAGTCTTCTTAGTCATTTTTTCTAATTCAGCTTTTAATGCATCTATTCCAGCACCAGCTTTTCCTATAACTACACCTGGCTTAGCAACGTGTAAGTCTAATTTTAATTTGTTAGCTGATCTTTCTATTTCTATCTTAGCAACTCCAGCTGAGTATAATCTTTTCTTTAAGAAATTACGTACATTATGGTCTTCTAATAATAAGTTTCCGAATTCTTTCTTATCAGTTGTGAACCATCTTGAGTCCCAATCTTTTATAACACCGACTCTTAGTCCGTGTGGATTAACCTTTTGACCCATTATTATCCCTCCTATCTATTAATTATTTTCTTTCCTTAAGAACAACCTCTATATGAGAAGTTCTCTTTCTTATCATTGTTGCTCTACCCATAGCTCTAGGCATGAATCTCTTCATTGTAGGTCCTTGGTTTGCAACTATTGATGCAACGTATAATTTATCAGCATCCATTTCATGATTGTTTTCAGCGTTTGCTTTAGCAGACTTTACAACCTTAGCTATTATTTCAGCCGCTCCTCTTGGAGTGAACTTTAATATTGCTAATGCTTCATCAACATTTTTTCCTCTAACAAGGTCACAGATTTGTCCTGCTTTTCTTGGTGATACACGTACATATTTAGCAGTAGCTTTTGCTTCCATTTGCTATTCCTCCTTCCTTAGTCAGAAATTTATTATTTTCTCTTATTAGATTTT
Organism: Romboutsia sp. 13368; assembly: GCF_018336475.1. Taxonomy (GTDB): domain Bacteria; phylum Bacillota; class Clostridia; order Peptostreptococcales; family Peptostreptococcaceae; genus Romboutsia. The sequence continues at coordinate 2,551,593 of NZ_CP048741.1, read as the reverse complement.
TCGTCGTCCTTGTGTCCTTTGAAAGTTCTTGTAGGAACGAATTCACCTAATTTATGTCCAACCATGTCTTCTGTTATAAATACAGGAACATGTCTTCTTCCATCATGAACAGCTATAGTATGTTCTACCATTTGTGGGAATATAGTTGAAGATCTTGACCAAGTCTTTATAACTTCTTTATTTCCGTTAGCGTTCATTTCTTCTATTTTCTTTAAAAGTCTTGCATGGACGAAAGGTCCTTTTTTAGTTGATCTTGACATTTAATTTCCTCCTTTCCGGGCAAAAAGTAAATCTATTACTTAGTTCTTCTTGATACTATTAACTTATCAGAAGCTTTGTTTTTCTTTCTAGTTTTGTATCCAAGAGCTGGTTTACCCCATGGAGTAACTGGTGAAGGTCTACCTATTGAAGTTCTACCTTCCCCACCACCGTGTGGATGGTCACAAGGGTTCATTACAGATCCTCTAACAGTAGGTCTTATACCCATATGTCTCTTTCTACCAGCTTTACCTATAACAACGTTACCGTGTTCTATGTTACCAACTTGTCCTATAGTAGCTTTACAGTCTATAGAAACGTATCTCATTTCTCCTGATGGTAATCTTAATAAAGCTTTCTTTCCTTCTTTAGCCATTAATTGAGCAGAAACTCCAGCAGATCTTACTAATTGAGCTCCTTTACCTGGCTTTAATTCTATGTTGTGTACTACTGTACCTACTGGCATATCTTTTAATGCCATAGCATTTCCTGGCTTTATATCAGCTGTTGGTCCTGATAATACTGTAGTTCCAACTTCTAATCCAACTGGTGCTAATATATAAGCTTTTTCACCATCTACGTAGTGTAATAAAGCTATGTTAGCTGTTCTGTTTGGATCGTATTCTATAGTTGCAACCTTTGCAGGTATTCCATCTTTATTTCTCTTGAAATCTATTATTCTGTATTTTCTTCTGTTTCCTCCACCTCTGTGACGAACAGTTATTTTACCTTGTGCATTTCTACCAGAGTTTTTCTTTAAAGAAACTAATAAAGATTTTTCTGGTTGATTACAAGTTATTTCATCAGAAACTAAAACTGTCATTTGTCTTAAGGCAGGAGAAGTTGGTTTAAACTTTTTTATAGCCATCTGTTTTCCCTCCTTCATTAGTTAGGGTTAATTACATTCCTTGGAAGAATTCTATTTCTTTGCTATCAGCAGTTAATTTAACTACTGCTTTCTTAAAGCTTGCAGTTCTTCCTTCATGTCTACCCATTCTTTTAACTTTTCCATCGTAGTTTAATGTATTAACTTTTTCTACATTTACTCCGAATATAGCTTCTACAGCTTTCTTTATTTCAGTCTTGTTTGCATCTTTAGCAACAACGAAAGTATATTTCTTGTTAGCCATTTCCATCATACTTTGCTCAGTTACAACTGGCTTTTTTATTATATCATGTGGATTAGTCATTATGCGTACACCTCCTCCACTTTTTTAACAGCGTCTGTTGTTATTATGAATGAATCATACTTTAATATATCGTAAACATTTATAGTGTTAACTGTAGCAGTTGCAACACCTTCTATGTTCTTAGCTGATCTTATTACGTTTTCGTTATTTTCAGCTGTTACTACTAAAGCTTTCTTAGCAGCATTTACATTCTTTAATATTTGAACGAATTCTTTAGTCTTAGGAGCTTCCATGTTTAAAGCATCTAATACTATCATTTCTCCGTTTTGTACTTTAGAAGTTAAAGCGCTCTTCATAGCTAATCTTCTAACTTTCTTTGGTAATGTGTAGTTGTAGCTTCTTGGCTTTGGTGCGAAAGCAACTCCTCCACCTACCCATTGTACTGCTCTTATAGAACCTTGTCTAGCTCTACCAGTTCCTTTTTGTTTCCAAGGCTTTCTTCCGCCACCTCTAACTTCTGCTCTAGTCTTAGCAGATTGAGTACCTTGTCTCTTGTTTGCTAATTGATTTTTAACAACTTCATATAAAACATGTTCATTAACTTCTACGTTGAATATAGAATCTACTAATTCTATTTCTCCAACATTTTGTCCATTAATATTTAATACATTTAATTTTGGCATTGTGCTTCCTCCTTTCTTAGGTTAGTCATTATTTAGAAGACTTAACAGCTTCCTTTATAGTTACCATTGAACCTTTAGGTCCTGGTATAGCACCTTTAACTAATATAAGGTTCTTATCAGCATCTACTCTAACAACCTCTAAGTTTTGAACAGTAACTTTAACGCTACCCATGTGTCCTGCTAGTTTTTTGTTTTTGAAAACTCTACCTGGGAAAGAACATGCTCCCATTGAACCTGGTCTTCTGTGGTATCTAGAACCGTGAGATTCAGGACCTCTAGATTGTCCATGTCTCTTTATTGGACCTTGGAATCCTTTACCTTTACTTGTTCCAGTAACATCTATTTTTTCTCCTGCAGCGAATAAATCAGCTTTTATTTCTTGTCCAACTGTGAATTCTTCTACAGCGTTTACTCTGAATTCTTTTAAGTGTTTCTTTAAAACATTAGCAGCAGCTAAATGTCCTTTTTGTGGTTTGTTTAAAGATTTTTCTTTAGCATCTTCAAAACCAACTTGTATTGCATTGTATCCGTCTTTCTCAACTGTTTTAACTTGAGTTACAACGTTTGGTCCTGCCTCAACAACTGTTACAGGTATTACTATACCTTCTTCAGTGAATATTTGAGTCATACCTAGTTTTTTTCCTAATATACCTTTCATATTAGCACCTCCTATAATCTTACAGCGGATTATAATTCTATAATCATACTAAGACAATCTCCTTATAGGATAATATCTTAGGTTGCTATTATAACTTTATTTCTATATCAACACCAGCTGGTAAGTCTAATCTCATTAATGAGTCAACAGTCTTAGGTGTTGGGTTAGCTATGTCGATTAATCTCTTATGAGTTCTTATTTCGAATTGCTCTCTAGAGTCTTTGTACTTGTGTACAGCTCTTAATATAGTTACTATTTGCTTTTCTGTTGGTAGTGGCACAGGTCCTGAAACTTGTGATCCAGCCTTCTTAGCAGTTTCAACTATTTTAGAAGCTGAAAAATCTAATAATTTGTGATCATATGATTTTAATCTTATTCTTATTTTTTCATTTTGAGCCATTTTAATTTCCCTCCTTTATCGCACGTTTAATCTTAATTGTTACGCGCGACTTATGCCGATACACTGCTCCGGGTGTGTTGCATTTTTAAATCGACAATAGGTCGCTACTAACTAAGATGTAGTTTATTTTTTCGTATCTCTCAAGCACACTATTACATTTTACATTATTTCTTTTATTTTTTCAAGTTTTTTTTAAATTTTCATAAATTTTATTTTTTATGTAAAACTCGACTGAAACTTGATTTATTTCCTTTAACAAAGCACTCATTTAGTATATAAAATTTATTAGATTTTGTCAATGAAATATAAATAGTATATTATTACTATTTATCAAATTTATTCTTTTAAATAAAAAAGAGAGGTTATACCTCTCTTTTTATCTATTGATTAATCACTTTAAAGAAGATTATTCAACTATAGAAGCAACAACTCCTGATGCTACTGTTCTTCCACCTTCTCTTATTGCGAATCTTAATCCTTCTTCTATTGCTATTGAGTTTATTAACTCAACTGACATTGTTACGTTATCTCCAGGCATAACCATTTCTATACCTTCTGGTAACTTACAAGCTCCTGTAACGTCTGTTGTTCTGAAGTAGAATTGTGGTCTGTATCCATCGAAGAATGGAGTGTGTCTTCCACCTTCTTCTTTTTTAAGAACGTATACTTCTGCCATGAACTTAGTATGAGGCTTAACTGTTCCTGGCTTAGCCATAACTTGTCCTCTTTCTATTTCATTTCTTTGTACCCCTCTTATTAATGCTCCTATGTTATCTCCAGCTTGTGCTTGGTCTAATAACTTTCTGAACATTTCTACTCCTGTTACTACAACTTTTCTTGGCTCATCAGCTAAACCTACTATTTCAACTTCGTCTTGAACCTTTAATACTCCTCTTTCAACTCTACCTGTAGCAACTGTTCCTCTACCTGTTATAGAGAATACGTCTTCTACTGGCATTAAGAAGTTCTTATCAACATCTCTTTCTGGTTCTGGTATATAAGCATCTATTTGCTCGAATAATTCAACTATTTTGTCTCCCCACTCAGAAGCTGGGTTTTCTAATGCCATTAAAGCAGATCCTCTTATTATTGGAGTGTCATCTCCTGGGAATTCGTACTCATTTAATAAGTCTCTTATTTCCATTTCAACTAACTCTAATAATTCTTCATCGTCTACCATGTCACACTTGTTTAAGAATACTACTATGTATGGTACACCAACTTGTCTTGATAATAATATATGCTCTCTTGTTTGAGGCATTGGTCCATCTGTTGCTGAACAAACTAATATAGCACCGTCCATTTGAGCAGCACCTGTTATCATGTTCTTAACGTAGTCAGCATGTCCTGGGCAGTCAACGTGAGCGTAGTGTCTGTTTGGAGTTTCGTACTCAACGTGAGCAGTTGATATTGTGATACCTCTTTCTCTTTCTTCTGGAGCTTTATCTATGTTAGCAAAGTCTACAGCTTCTCCTAATTGGTATCTTTCATGTAAAGTTTTTGTTATAGCAGCTGTTAATGTAGTTTTACCGTGGTCAACGTGTCCTATTGTTCCTATATTAACGTGTGGTTTATTTCTTTCAAATTTAGCTTTAGCCATTTTGAAATACCTCCCTATATATATTTTAGGTAAGACGAGTAAAACTCGTCTTACTCATTTTAATTTATGTTAATTTTATTAATAAAATAATAAACTAATTAGTTTCTTCCTTCAGCTATTTTCTTAGCAACTGAAGCTGGAACTTGCTCGTAGTGGTCAAATATCATAGTGTAAGTTGCACGACCTTGAGTAGTAGATCTTAACTCAGTAGAGTATCCGAACATTTCTGAAAGTGGAACGAATGCATTTATAACTTGTGCACCAGATCTAGCTTCCATACCTTGTATTAAACCTCTCTTAGAGTTTAATCCACCCATAACGTCTCCCATGTATTCTTCAGGAGTAACAACTTCAACTTTGAAGTATGGCTCTAATAATACAGAATTTCCTTTTCTTAAAGCTTCTTTCATAGCCATTGAACCAGCCATTTTGAATGCCATTTCTGATGAATCGACTTCATGGTAAGAACCATCGTATAATTCAACAGCAACGTCAACAACTGGGTATCCAGCAACTACACCAGATGCCATAGCACCTTGTATACCTGCATCAGTTGGTCCAACGTATTCTTTTGGTACAGATCCACCAACAGTCTTGTTTTCGAATACATAACCAGCACCTGGTTCTTGAGGGTTAACTCTTATCTTAACGTGACCGTATTGTCCTCTACCACCTGATTGCTTAGAGTACTTGTACTCTATATCAACTGGTTGAGTTATTGTTTCTCTGTAAGCAACTTGTGGAGCACCAACGTTAGCTTCAACTTTGAATTCTCTTAATAATCTATCAACTATTATCTCTAAGTGTAATTCACCCATTCCAGATATTATAGTTTGTCCTGTTTCTTCGTCAGTTTTAACTGTGAAAGTTGGATCTTCTTCAGTTAACTTTTGAAGAGCAGTTCCCATTTTTTCTTGAGCAGCTTTAGACTTTGGCTCTATAGCAACAGATATAACTGGCTCTGGGAATTCCATAGATTCAAGTATTATAGCATGTGCAGGATCACATAAAGTATCTCCAGTAGTAGTATCTTTTAATCCTACTGCTGCAGCTATATCTCCAGCATATACTTCAGATATTTCTTCTCTTGTATTAGCATGCATTTGAAGTATACGACCTATTCTTTCTCTCTTGTTTTTAGTAGAGTTAAGAACGTAAGATCCACTTGTTATTACCCCAGAGTAAACTCTGAAGAATGCTAACTTACCAACGAATGGGTCAGTCATTATTTTGAATGCTAATGCTGAGAATGGTTCTTCGTCAGAAGATTGTCTAGCTGCTTCTTCACCATCTGGTAATATACCTTTTATAGCTTCTATATCAGTTGGAGCTGGTAAGTAATCAACAACACCATCTAATAATAACTGAACACCTTTGTTTCTGTATGCAGATCCACAGAATACTGGGTTCATTTCACAAGCTATAGTAGCTTTTCTTATAGCAGTTTTTATTTCTTCTACAGAGAATTCTTCTCCTTCAAGATATTTCATCATTAACTCTTCATCAGTTTCAGCAACAGCTTCTATAAGCTTTTCTCTCCACTCTTGAGCTAATTCTTTCATATCTTCTGGTATTTCAGTTCTTTCTATTACTTTTCCTAAGTCGTCTTTGTATATGTGAGCACACATTTCTACTAAGTCAACTTCACCTTCTAACCAGTCTTCTTTACCTATTGGTAATTGAACAGGTACTGCATTTGCACTTAATCTGTCTTTCATCATTTGTACAACATTGTAGAAGTCTGCACCCATGATATCCATTTTGTTTACAAATGCTATTCTAGGTACACCGTAGTTATCTGCTTGTCTCCATACGTTCTCAGATTGAGGTTCAACCCCACCTTTAGCACAGAATACAGCAACTGAACCGTCAAGAACTCTTAGAGATCTTTCAACCTCAACTGTGAAGTCGACGTGTCCTGGTGTATCTATTATGTTTATTCTATGGTCTTTCCATGCAGCAGTAGTAGCAGCAGAAGTTATTGTTATACCTCTCTCCTTCTCTTGCTCCATCCAGTCCATTTGAGAAGCTCCTTCGTGAGTTTCTCCTATTTTATGTGTTTGCCCTGTATAGAAAAGGATTCTTTCTGTAGTAGTAGTTTTTCCTGCATCTATATGAGCCATGATTCCTATATTTCTAGTTCTTTCTAAAGGAAACTTTCTAGCCATGGTTCTCCTCCTTGTGATATCCCTTATAAGGTATCAATTATATCCTATTTTATTAGAATCTATAATGAGCAAATGCTTTATTAGCTTCTGCCATCTTATGAGTATCTTCTTTCTTCTTAACTGAAGCTCCTGTGTTGTTAGCAGCGTCCATTATTTCTTTCGCTAACTTTTCAACCATTCCTTTTTCTCCACGAGCTCTAGTGTAGTTTACTAACCATCTTAAACCTAAAGTTTGTCTTCTCTCAGGTCTAACTTCAACTGGAACTTGGTAGTTAGCTCCACCAACTCTTCTTGCTTTAACTTCTAAAACAGGCATTATGTTATCCATAGCTCTGTTGAATACTTCTATAGCTTCTTCTCCTGTTTTTTCAGCTATCATAGCGAAAGCATCATAAACTATTGTTTGAGCTTTCCCTTTTTTTCCGTCTATCATTAAATTGTTTATTAACTTAGTAACAACTTTACTTCCATACATTGGATCAGCTAATACTTCTCTCTTTGGAACATTACCTTTTCTTGGCATTTTGCTTCCCTCCTTAATTATTTAATCTTAAATCATAGGTACTCGACATTAATAACGCCGTGATGCCATAAATACATATATATTTAAAGCACCGCACATATAATTAATTGTTAGTTTTTATTATTTCTTTGCAGCTTTAGGTCTCTTAGCACCGTACTTAGATCTAGCTTGCATTCTCTTATCAACACCTGCAGTATCTAAAGTACCTCTTAATATGTGGTATCTAACCCCTGGAAGGTCTTTAACTCTTCCTCCTCTTATAAGAACAACACTATGCTCTTGTAAGTTGTGTCCTTCTCCTGGTATATAAGCAGAAACTTCTATTCCGTTTGTTAATCTAACTCTGGCAACTTTTCTTAAAGCTGAGTTAGGCTTCTTAGGAGTAACTGTTTTTACTGAAGTACAAACTCCTCTTTTTTGTGGAGCACTAGCATCAGTAGCTTTCTTGTGTAAAGAGTTGAATCCCTTTTGTAATGCTGGAGCAGTAGATTTCTTTTCTATTGCTTGTCTGTTTTTACGAACTAATTGGTTAATTGTTGGCATCATCTGCACCTCCTTCCAAAATTTTCGATCTTTAAATGACCGCCAACTACGTCAGTATAAATAACACTGACATGTTTTGTAACAAAAGTTACATGTACAATTAAATGTCTATTAACACACATAAATATGTGGTTTTTAGCTCTTTTGCAGTTTGGTGCTGCTAGTTCATTTATTAAAAAGTCTAATCAAAGATCACTAATATTTTTTCAAATTTTAGCGATCTTCGATTACACACTTTTACATTTTATCACCCTAACATAGATACTGTCAAGGTTTCTTTATCTGTTATTATCTTAGTCTTGTATTTTTTCAACAGCTATGTTTTTATATCTCTTCATACCTGTTCCTGCTGGTATTAACTTACCTAATATAACATTTTCTTTAAGACCTATTAAGTGGTCTTCTTTTCCTTTTATAGCAGCTTCAGTTAATACTCTTGTTGTTTCTTGGAATGAAGCAGCTGATAAGAATGAATCTGTAGCAAGAGATGCCTTAGTTATACCAAGTAATACTCTATTAGCAACAGCAGGCTTTAATCCTTGAGCTATAGCTTCTTCATTACACTTATCAAATGTTAATACATCTTCATATCCACCTGGGATTAATTCTGTATCTCCTGGATCCTCAACCTTAACTTTAGAAATCATTTGTCTTACTATAACTTCTATATGCTTATCGTTAACGTCAACCCCTTGCATTCTATAAACTCTTTGAACTTCTTTAACGATATAGTCTTGAACTCCGCCTATACCTTTAACTCTTACTATGTCATGTGGGTTTATAGAACCTTGAGTTAATGGATCACCAGCTTCAACCATTTGTCCATGCTTAACTCTTATTCTTGATCCATAAGGTATAGCATAAACTTCTGTTTCTCCATTTTCAGGAACTATGTTTATTTCTTTTCTCTTACCAGTTTCGTCTATTTCAACTCTACCAGTTATTTCTGTTATGATAGCTAAACCTTTAGGTTTTCTTGCTTCAAATAATTCTTCAACCCTTGGAAGACCTTGAGTTATATCTCCTCCGGCAACCCCACCTGTATGGAATGTACGCATTGTAAGCTGAGTACCTGGTTCACCGATTGATTGAGCAGCTATTATACCAACAGCTTCTCCTATATTAACTTCTTTACCTGTAGCAAGGTTTCTACCATAACACTTAGTACAAACACCATGGTTTGTCTTACAGTTAAGAACTGTTCTTATTTGTACAGTTTCTATTCCTGCAGCTATTATCTTTTCAGCATCATCTTCTTGTATCATAGAATCAGCTTCTACTATAACTTCTCCAGTAGTTGGGTTTACTATAGCATCTATAGTGTATCTACCAACTATTCTGTCGTATAGTACTTCTATTACTTCGTTTCCATCTTTTATAGCAAATGTTTCTGTAGTTTCTGTAGTACCACAGTCAACCTCTCTTACTATAACATCTTGACTGACATCAACAAGTCTTCTTGTTAAGTATCCTGAGTCAGCTGTACGAAGTGCTGTATCGGCAAGACCCTTTCTAGCCCCGTGTGAAGATGTGAAGTATTCCATTACTGATAAACCTTCACGGAAGTTAGATTTAACTGGAACCTCAACTGTTTTACCAGATGCATTGGCCATCAGACCACGCATACCAGCTAACTGTCTTATCTGGTTCTTAGAACCTCTGGCTCCTGAGTGTGCCATTATATATATATTATTAAGTCTTTCTAATCCTTCCATAAGAGCATCTGTAACTTTTTCAGTTGTTTCTGTCCAAGTTTCTATAACTCTTTCATATCTTTCTTCGTCAGAGATTAGACCTCTTCTATATGCTTTTTCATATTTATCAACTTTTTCTTCAGCTGCTGTTATATAACCTTTCTTAGCTTCTGGTATCTTCATATCAGCAACCGCAACTGTTATACCACCTCTAGTAGAGTATTTGAACCCTAAAGATTTTATGTGGTCAAGTAATACAGCTGTATCTGTGTTTCCATGCTTTCTGAAACACTTATCTATTATCTTTCCTAAAGCTTTTTTGTCAACTAAGAAGTCTATTTCTAATCCAAATGGATCTACACTTCTGTCTACAAATCCTAAGTCTTGAGGTATATTTTCATTGAATATGAATCTACCTACAGTACTTTCAACTATAGAGCTTCTTCCATCCTCTAATACAACTCTCATTTTTACTAAAGAGTGTAATTGAACAGCTTGGTTTTGATAAGCAAGTAACATTTCATTGAAGTCTTTGAATACTGTTCCTGTTCCTTTTTCTCCACCTTGAGCTTCTATTGTTAAGTAGTAACATCCTAAAACCATATCCTGAGAAGGAGTAGTTATTGGGCTACCATCTTTAGGAGCTAGTATGTTATTTACAGATAACATTAAGAATCTAGCTTCTGCTTGTGCTTCTACTGATAAAGGTACGTGTACCGCCATTTGGTCACCGTCGAAGTCGGCATTGTACGCTGTACATACAAGTGGATGTAGCTTTATAGCTTTTCCTTCAACTAAAACTGGTTCAAATGCTTGTATACCTAATCTATGAAGAGTAGGGGCACGGTTAAGAAGAACTGGATGACTCTTTATAACATCTTCTAAAACATCCCATACTTCTGGTTTAACTTTTTCTACTATAGATTTTGCACTCTTTATGTTGTGTGCAAATCCTTCTTTAACTAATTTATCCATAACGAATGGCTTGAATAATTCAAGAGCCATTTTCTTAGGAAGACCACATTGATAGAATTTAAGTTCTGGTCCAACAACTATAACTGAACGTCCTGAGTAGTCAACACGTTTACCAAGTAAGTTTTGACGGAAACGTCCTTGCTTACCTTTTAACATGTCTGATAATGACTTAAGTGGTCTATTACCAGGTCCTGTTACAGGTCTACCTCTTCTACCATTGTCTATTAAAGCATCTACTGCTTCTTGAAGCATTCTCTTTTCATTTCTTACGATAATGTCAGGAGCTCCAAGTTCTAGTAATCTCTTTAATCTGTTGTTTCTGTTTATAACTCTTCTATATAAATCATTTAAGTCAGAAGTGGCAAATCTTCCTCCATCAAGTTGAACCATAGGTCTTAAATCTGGAGGTATTACAGGTATAGCATCTAATATCATCCATTCTGGTCTATTTCCAGATTTTCTGAAAGCTTCTACCACTTCTAATCTTCTTATTGTTCTAACTCTTTTTTGACCTGTACTGTCTTTTAAGTCAGCTCTTAATTCTTTACTTTCTTTTTCTAGGTCTATGTTTTGTAGTAATTGCTTAACAGCTTCAGCACCCATACCTACAGTGAAAGTATTGTATCCATACTTATCAACAGCAGCTCTGTATTCTTTTTCTGTTAATAGTTGTTTTTCATTTAATCCTGTTTCACCTGGATCAACTACAACATAAGAAGCAAAGTATAATATTTTTTCTAAAGATCTTGGTGACATATCAAGTAAAAGACCCATTCTACTTGGTATACCTTTGAAGTACCAGATATGAGACATAGGAGCTGCTAGCTCTATATGTCCCATTCTTTCTCTTCTTACTTTAGCCTTTGTTACTTCTACTCCACATCTATCACAAACTACACCTTTGTATCTTACTCTTCTATACTTACCACAGTGACATTCCCAGTCTTTTTGAGGTCCGAATATTCTTTCACAGAATAGACCATCTTTTTCTGGTTTTAATGTACGGTAGTTTATTGTTTCAGGTTTCTTTACTTCTCCTCTAGACCATTGTCTTATTTTTTCTGGAGAAGCTAATGCTATTTTTATCGACTCAAAATTGTTTAATTCAAACAAGGAGTTCTCTCCCTTCTATTTGATATTTGCGGTTAATTAAATTTATACATCAAAGTCTTCATCTTCATAGTTTAATGATTCGAAGTCTTCTTCATCTTCAAAGTCTAAACTATCTATGTCTTCTTCATCATTTTCGATGAATTCGTCATCTATTTCTTCTATTATATGATTTTGTTCTACTTCATTCATGTTATCTATAACATCTAATTCGAACTCACCAGTTGTATCATCCATATCTAAAGATTCTCTTACTTCTATTTCTTGATCTTCTTCTGATAATACTTTTACATCTAAGCATAAACTTTGAAGTTCTTTTATAAGAACCTTGAATGATTCTGGTATTCCTGGCTCAGGTATATTTTCACCTTTAACTATTGCTTCGTACGCTCTAACACGTCCTACAACGTCATCTGACTTAACAGTTAATATTTCTTGAAGTATGTGAGCAGCTCCGTATGCTTCTAGAGCCCAAACCTCCATCTCCCCGAATCTCTGTCCACCAAATTGTGCTTTACCACCTAATGGTTGTTGAGTAACTAAAGAGTATGGTCCTGTACTTCTTGCATGTAACTTGTCATCAACAAGGTGATGCAGTTTTAACATGTACATGTATCCAACTGTTATTCTGTTATCGAATGTTTCACCTGTTCTACCATCATATAATGTTAATTTACCATCTTCAGGGTAACCTGCTTCTACTAAAGCCTTTCTTATATCTGACTCTTTAGCACCATCAAATACTGATGTAGCTACATGCCATCCTAAAGCCTTAGCTGCAAGACCTAAGTGAACTTCTAGAACCTGTCCGATGTTCATACGAGATGGTATACCTTGTGGGTTAAGAACTATGTCAAGTGGAGTTCCGTCTTCTGTGAACGGCATGTCTTCTTGTGGTAATACTCTTGATATAACCCCTTTGTTACCGTGACGTCCGGCCATCTTATCTCCAACTTTTATCTTTCTCTTTTGAGCTATATAACATCTAACAAGTTCGTTAACTCCTGGAGATAAATCATCTCCATTTTCTCTAGTAAACACTTTTACGTCTACTATTATACCACCTTCACCATGTGGTACTTTAAGTGAAGTATCTCTAACTTCTCTAGCTTTTTCTCCGAATATTGCACGAAGTAATCTTTCTTCAGCTGTAAGTTCAGTTTCTCCTTTAGGAGTTACTTTACCTACTAATATATCTCCTGAATCTACTTCAGCACCTATTCTTATTATACCTCTTTCATCTAAGTCCTTTATAGCACTTTCTCCAACGTTAGGTATATCTCTAGTTATTTCTTCTGGTCCTAGTTTTGTATCTCTAGCTTCACATTCATATTCTTCTATATGAATTGTAGATAATCTATCTTCTTTAACTAATTTTTCGTTTATTAAGATAGCATCCTCATAGTTGTAACCTTCCCAAGTCATGAACGCTACGAACATATTTCTACCTAATGCTATTTCCCCAAGGTCAGTAGCTGGTCCATCTGCTATAACGTCACCCTTTTCTATTTGGTCACCTTTATTTATTATAGGAGTTTGGTTTATACAAGTACCTGCGTTTGAACGTTTAAACTTAAGTAATTTGTATCTATCTTTTACTCCGTCTTCTCTTTTTATTATTATTTCATCAGCTGTTACTCTCTCTGCTATACCAGAGTTTTTAGCAACAACAACTGCACCTGAGTCCTTAGCAGCTCTATATTCAACTCCTGTACCTATAACTGGTGCTTCTCTTCTAACTAGAGGCACTGCTTGACGTTGCATGTTCGCTCCCATTAGCGCACGGTTGGCATCGTCATTTTCTAAGAATGGTATCATAGCAGTCGCTATAGAAACAACTTGCTTTGGAGATATATCCATGTAGTCAACTCTGTTAACAGGAACTAGTTCAACTGCACCATTTACAGTTCTACAAACTACTCTCTTGTTTACAAAAGTACCATCTTCTTCTAATGGTTCATTTGCTTGGGCTCTTATGAATAAATCTTCTTCATCAGCAGTTAAGTAATGTATCTCATTAGTAACTCTTCCAGATTCTTTGTCAACTTTTCTATAAGGAGACTCTATGAATCCAAATTCATTTATCTTAGCATAAGTAGATAATGAGTTTATAAGACCGATGTTTGGTCCTTCTGGAGTTTCTATCGGACACATTCTTCCGTAGTGAGAATGATGAACGTCACGCACTTCGAATCCAGCTCTTTCTCTTGAAAGACCTCCTGGTCCTAATGCAGATAATCTTCTCTTATGTGTTAACTCAGATAACGGGTTATTTTGATCCATGAACTGTGATAACTGAGAACTTCCGAAGAACTCTTTTATCGCAGCAGAAACTGGTCTTATGTTAACTAACGCTTGTGGCGTTATAGCTTCCATATCTTGAACAGTCATTCTTTCTCTTATAACTCTTTCCATTCTAGAAAGACCTATTCTAACTTGGTTTTGTAATAACTCACCAACTGATCTTATTCTTCTGTTACCTAAGTGATCTATATCATCTATATTTCCAATATCATGGAATAAGTTGAATTCATAGTTTATAGAAGCTATTATATCATCTAATAATATATGCTTTGGTATAAGTTCTTTTATTCTGAACTTTATAGCTTCTTTTATTTCTTCTTCATCACTATAAGCTTCTAAAATTTCTTTTAAAGTTGGATAGTGAACTTGTTCTTTTATATCTAATTCATCTATATCGAAATCAACATGTGATTTTATATCAACGAAATTATTTCCTATAACTTTAACAGATTTTTCATCTTCAGCTAATAAAGTAACTACATTTATACCTGAATTTTGTATATCCTTAGCAACTTCATAGCTTATCTTATCGCCAGCTTTAACGAATACTTCTCCTGTTTCAGGATTTACTATATCTTCAGCTGATATTTTATTCATTATTCTATAGCATAAAGCAAGTTTCTTGTTGAATTTATATCTACCTACTTTTGCTAAATCATATCTCTTAGGATCGAAGAATAATGCATTTAATAAAGAAGATGCACTTTCTACTGTTGGAGGTTCACCCGGTCTTAACTTTTTGTATATTTCTATTAGACCCTCTTCAACTGTTTTAGTGTTATCTTTTTCTAAAGTTGCAGCTAATCTTTCATCTTCACCTAATAGTTCTATTATCTCAGCATCTGTACCTATACCTAAAGCTCTTAATAAAACTGTAACTGGTTGTTTTCTAGTTCTATCAACTCTTACAGATATTACATCGTTTGAATCTGTTTCGTACTCTAACCATGCTCCTCTGTTTGGTATAACTGTAGATGAGATTAATTTTTTACCCGTTTTATCTCTTTCTAGAGCATAGTATACTCCTGGAGATCTAACTAATTGACTTACTATAACTCTCTCTGCACCGTTGATAACAAAAGTACCTTTTTCAGTCATTAATGGGAAATCGCCCATGAAGACTTCTTGCTCTTTTATTTCACCAGTTTCCTTGTTTATAAGTCTTACTTTTACTTTTAGAGGTGCACAATATGTAGCATCTCTATCTTTACATTCTTCTATATCGTATTTAGGTTTATCATCTAAAGAGTAATCTACAAATTCTAATATAAGATTACCTGTGTAATCTTCTATTGGAGAAATATCCTCAAAAACTTCTTTAAGACCCTCTTCAATAAACCACTTATAAGAATCTACTTGTAGTTCTATAAGATTTGGCACGTCAGCTATTTCTTTTATCTTAGAAAAGCTCATTCTAGTCCTTTTACCTATCGTGACAGGATGTGGCATTCACTATTCACCTCTCAATAATTAAAAATAAAACCATAGTTCATTGTAACGCATCTAATAATTTTATCATAACAAATAACATTTTTCAATATATAACTTATGTATAGACTCGTATAAATAATGCTTTTCATAAAATATGCATTATTTATTATGTACAAAATTCTAATCTAAAATTCTATTTTTATACATATTTTATTCAAACTTTTATAAAAATAAAAAAAGATGTCCATAAGGACATCTTTTTGAAAGAAAACTACTTAACTTCTATTGTAGCTCCAGCAGCTTCTAATTTTTCTTTTATTTGGTCAGCTTCTTCTTTAGAAACACCTTCTTTTAATGTCTTAGGAGCGTTATCAACTACTTCTTTAGCTTCTTTTAATCCTAATCCTGTTACTTCTCTAACAGCTTTTATAACTCCAACTTTTGAAGCACCAGCGTTTGCTAATACTACGTCGAATTCAGTTTTTTCTTCAGCAGCTCCACCAGCAACTGCACCAGCCATCATAACTGGAGCTGAAGCAGATACACCGAATTTTTCTTCAGCAGCTTTAACTAATTCATTTAATTCTAAAACTTTCATGTTTTCTATAGCTTCTAATATTTGTTCTATTGTCATTTTTAGCACCTCCGAATTTTTTTCAATAATTTTATTTTTAAGTTATTATATTACAATATCTAACTTTTCTAAATTGACAATTAAGCTTCTTGTCCTTCTTGTTTCTTTATTAAAGCATCTATTAAGTATGCGAAGTTTGACATTGGAGCTTTTAAGCTACCAAGTAACTTAGCAAGAAGAACTTCTCTTGATGGTATGTTAGCGAACTCAACTATTTGAGATTCGTTGTAGAATTCACCTTCTACTACACCCATTTTTAATTGCATTTTTGGATGAGCATCCATAAAATCTTTTAATATTCTAGCTGGAGCAACTGGATCTTCATATCCGAATGCTATTGCATTAGTTCCAACTAATAACTCGTCGTTGAATTGTTCTATACCAACTTCTTTAGCAGCTTTTCTAACTAAAGTGTTTTTGTATACTTTGTATTCAACACCAGCTTCTCTCATTTTCTTTCTTAATTCAGTTACCTCTTCAACTGTTAATCCTTTGTAATCAACAACTATAGCAGATGATGATTTTTCTAATTTTTCAACTATTTCAGAAACAACTTGTGACTTAAGTTCTATAGCTTTTCTCATATAGATGTGCACCTCCTTCACCTAATAGGTTTAGTATTCGCCGCAATCTCATTTAAAAAAGCTTTTGGTGACAAAACAGACAACAAAAGCTTTAGTAATTTCAATTTATCTAAAACCTCGGTAGGAAATTAAGCTTTTCAGCACCTACTGTCTACGGCAAATCTATTCTTTTTTATATCAACAATTGTTATATTAACATTTTTGTATTTGGTTGTCAAGAATTTTATTATTCTGCTATTTTAGCTGGGTTTATTTTAACACCAGGTCCCATAGTAGAAGCTACTGCTATACTTCTTAAGTATTGTCCTTTAGCAGCTGCTGGCTTAGCCTTAACTATTGCATCCATTAATGCAGCAAAGTTTTCAGCTAACTTTTCTCCACCAAATGATACTTTTCCTACTGGAACGTGTATTATGTTAGTTTTGTCTAATCTGTATTCTACTTTACCTGCTTTTATTTCGTCTATAGCTTTAGCTACATCGAAAGTAACAGTTCCTGATTTAGGGTTTGGCATTAAACCTTTAGGTCCTAATACTCTACCTAATCTACCTACTACACCCATCATGTCTGGAGTAGCAACAACTATATCGAATTCGAACCAGTTTTCACCTTGTATTTTTTGAACTAATTCTTCAGCTCCTACAAAGTCAGCTCCAGCAGCTTCAGCTTCAGCAGCTTTAGCTCCTTTAGCGAAAACTAAAACTCTCTTAGTTTTACCAGTTCCGTGTGGTAATACAACCGCACCTCTAACTTGTTGATCAGCATGTCTTGAGTCAACACCTAATTTTATATGAGCTTCAACAGTTTCATCAAACTTAGCTGTAGCAACTTCTGCAACTAAAGATAAAGCTTCTGTAGCATCATATAATCTAGTTCTGTCTATTTTGTTTAACGCTTCTGCGTATTTTTTACTTTTCTTTGCCATTTTATTTTCCTCCTTGTGGTTATATTCGGCTTTTTAGCCTCCCACTTCTATACGAAGTGTCTAATTCTTATTTAAAAATTAGTCTTCTACAACGATACCCATACTTCTTGCAGTACCAGCTATCATACTCATAGCAGCTTCTACTGATGCAGCATTTAAGTCAGGCATTTTTAATTCAGCTATTTCTCTTACCTTAGCAGAAGATAAAGTAGCAACTTTCTTCTTGTTAGGTTCTCCTGAAGCTGTATCTAATCCAGCAGCTTTCTTTAATAATACTGCAGCTGGAGGAGTTTTTGTTATGAATGAGAATGATCTATCTTGGTATACAGTTATAACAACTGGTATTATCATTCCTGCTTGATCTGCAGTTTTTGCATTGAACTCCTTAGTGAATCCCATTATGTTAACACCGTGTTGTCCTAACGCTGGCCCAACTGGTGGAGCTGGCGTTGCCTTACCTGCAGGTATTTGTAATTTTATTTGACCTATAACTTTTTTAGCCATTGAGCGCACCTCCTCAAAAATTTTCTATCTTAATTTTATTATATTTTTTGTATATTTTCAAACTCTATTACAAATAGAGTCTTCTTGCCAAATGCATCTATACACACTTTTGCTTCTTTTGTTTCCAGGTTGATTTCTTCAACATTACCTACTTGTCCACTGAAAGGACCTTTAGCAACCTCAACTGTATCACCTATTTCTAAGTCTACATCTGGGTTAACTATCTTAGGAACGTCAATTTCTATGCCCATAGCTCTTACTTCATCATCACTTAATGGTACTGGCTTTGAACCTGGTCCAACGAATCCAGTAACACCCTTAGTATTTCTTACGATATACCAAGATTCATCTGTGATTATCATTTTAACTAAGACATAACTTGGAAACACCTTACGCTGTCTAGTTTTTTCTTTTCCTGTTTTTGTAGTTTCGACTACATCTTCAGTAGGAACAACTAATTGTGTTATATAGTCTTCCATTCCTCTTGTTTTTACAGCTTTTTCTATAGTAGCTTTAACTTTATTTTCATGCCCTGAATAAGTATGCACAACATACCATCTTGCTTCTTGTAATTCTGACATATTGTTTTCTCCTTTTCGTCTATTTCAGTATAAGCCCTAGAGCACTTTGTAATGCAGTATCTAAAACCCACACTAATATAGTAGCTGAAATAACTACAGTTAAAACCACGCCTGTGTTTTTAAGTAATTCTTTTTTTGTAGGCCAAGAAACTCTTTTTAATTCTTGTTTAGTCTCTTTTATATAAGTGAATAAACTGAATCTTTTTTTAGTTTCTGCGCCTTGATTTGCTTGGGCAGCCACTGTTAAACTCACTCCTTAAATAAAACTATTTTGTTTCTTTATGAGCTGTATGTTTCTTACAGAATTTACAATATTTGTTTAATTCTATTCTGTCTGGGTTAGTCTTCTTGTTTTTTGTAGTGTTGTAGTTTCTTTGCTTACACTCTGTACATGCTAAAGTTACTTTAACTCTCATCTTCTACACCTCCAACTTTATTAATATAATAATATATATAGTTAAATAACACCTTAACTTATATTATTGAGGTATTATCACCTTCCTGAATCATTACCTTGTATAAGTTATCATAAAATAATAGTCGTGTCAATGTTTTTGTAGATTCCAGCTTAAAAAAAGAGGAGTTATACTCCTCTTTTTTTGTCTATTATTAATCACTTTAAAGAAGATTATTCAACTATAGAAGCAACAACTCCTGATGCTACTGTTCTTCCACCTTCTCTTATTGCGAATCTTAATCCTTCTTCTATTGCTATTGAGTTTATTAACTCAACTGACATTGTTACGTTATCTCCAGGCATAACCATTTCTATACCTTCTGGTAACTTACAAGCTCCTGTAACGTCTGTTGTTCTGAAGTAGAATTGTGGTCTGTATCCATCGAAGAATGGAGTGTGTCTTCCACCTTCTTCTTTTTTAAGAACGTATACTTCTGCCATGAATTTAGTGTGAGGCTTAACTGTTCCTGGCTTAGCCATAACTTGTCCTCTTTCTATTTCATTTCTTTGTACCCCTCTTATTAATGCTCCTATGTTATCTCCAGCTTGTGCTTGGTCTAATAACTTTCTGAACATTTCTACTCCTGTTACTACAACTTTTCTTGGCTCATCAGCTAAACCTACTATTTCAACTTCGTCTTGAACCTTTAATACTCCTCTTTCAACTCTACCTGTAGCAACTGTTCCTCTACCTGTTATAGAGAATACGTCTTCTACTGGCATTAAGAAGTTCTTATCAACATCTCTTTCTGGTTCTGGTATATAAGCATCTATTTGCTCGAATAATTCAACTATTTTGTCTCCCCACTCAGAAGCTGGGTTTTCTAATGCCATTAAAGCAGATCCTCTTATTATTGGAGTGTCATCTCCTGGGAATTCGTACTCATTTAATAAGTCTCTTACTTCCATTTCAACTAACTCTAATAATTCTTCGTCATCTACCATATCACATTTGTTTAAGAATACTACTATGTATGGTACACCAACTTGTCTTGATAATAATATATGCTCTCTTGTTTGAGGCATTGGTCCATCTGTTGCTGAACAAACTAATATAGCACCGTCCATTTGAGCAGCACCTGTTATCATGTTCTTAACGTAGTCAGCATGTCCTGGGCAGTCAACGTGAGCGTAGTGTCTGTTTGGAGTTTCGTACTCAACGTGAGCAGTAGATATTGTTATACCTCTTTCTCTTTCTTCTGGAGCTTTATCTATGTTAGCGAAGTCTACAGCTTCTCCTAATTGATATCTCTCGTGTAATGTTTTTGTTATTGCAGCTGTTAATGTAGTTTTACCGTGGTCAACGTGTCCTATTGTTCCTATATTAACGTGCGGCTTATTTCTTTCAAATTTAGCTTTAGCCATTTTGAAATACCTCCTTGATTAATATTTTTTAATATTACGCTTATAATAAGCTTATGGTAAGTATTTTACTATTAATTATTTCTGTTTTCAAGATGTTTTTCCAATTTTCTCTTTACTCTTTGAAGAGCATTATCTATTGATTTTACATCTCTTTGAAGCTTGTCCGCTATGTATTGATATGACTTACCGTTTAAATAGTACTCTACTACTTGTAATTCTAAATCACTTAGTAACTCATTCATCTTTGATTCTATGTGCTTTAGCTCTTCCTTACTTATTATAAGTTCCTCTGGATCTGTAACTATACTAGTTGCAATTATATCCAAAAGTGTTCTTTCTGATTCCTCATCATATATAGGTTTATTTAAAGATATATATGAATTCAAAGGTATATGTTTTTGTCGTGTTGCTGTTTTTATTGCTGTTATTATCTGTCTAGTTATACATATCTCAGCAAATCCTTTAAATGAATTTGTTTTAGTAGCATCAAAGTCTCTAACTGCTTTGTATAATCCTATCATTCCCTCTTGAATTATATCCTCTTTATCTGCACCTATTAAAAAATATGACTTTGCTTTAGCTTTTACAAAGTTTTTATATTTTTTTATAATATATTCTAATGCTATTTTATCCCCATTACTTGCTTTTAATACTATATCATACTCATCTTTCTGACAGTTATCTATTGATTCGTAAAATTCAACATTTGCTACTAACATGTTTCTCTCCCCCATAAAACAGTTTCATAGCTTTATTATAATCTAAAAAATTTAGTGTTTTCAACGGTTTCTACGAATGTTCTCAAGTTTCGACAATGTTTCCTTATCTAATCTATCTTCTAACCAATTTCGTTGTATTTTTTTCTGCACGCTAGTATTTTTTTCTCTTATTTTAGACTTTGCATTCTCTAAATCTAACTTTAATTCTCTTGAAGTTATACGGCTTGCACCTTTTCCTAATACAATTTGTTGCTCTGCATAATCATTGGTAGCAACTTTTACATCATCATATTTCGATAAAGAGCCTATAAACTTTTCTATATAACTGTCTGCAGTTTGATATTCTTTTGTATACACGATAGTTATATTTTTTCTTTCTTCTATTTTTTCTTTACAGCTTTTTATATTATAAGCATCAAAAACTATTATGCCTTTTCTCCCTGTATATTCAGCGTATTCAATTATAGCGTCTATTAGTTTTTCTCTAGCATGTTCTAAATCGGTCTTAGATAATTCCTTTAATTCATCCCATGCATTTATAATATTGTAACCATCTACTATCAAATATTCTTTTTTATTTAATCTCATAACCTTACTTATTACCTGATCTTTGTTTAAATATCTCGTATAGTAGAATTCCACCTGCTACTGATGCATTTAATGATGTAACATTTCCTATCATCGGCATCTTAACAGTAAAGTCACAATTTTGCTTAACTAACCTAGATATACCAAAACCTTCACTTCCTATAACTAAACCTATTGCTCCTGTAAGATTTTGCTCATAGAATGTTTGTCCATCCATATCAGCTGCAGCTATCCATAGACCTTCTTCTTTTAATTTCTTTATAGTGTTTACTATGTTTGTAACCTTACAAACAGGAACATATTCTACTGCACCTGCAGATGCCTTAGCTACTACTGGTGTTATATGTACTGATCTTCTCTTTGGTATTATAACTCCATGAGCTCCAACTGCATCAGCTGTTCTTATTATCGAACCTAGGTTGTGAGGGTCTGTTATTTCATCTAGTATTATGAAAAATGGATCTTCATTCTTTTCCTTAACGCTATCTATTAGTTCATCTAACTCCCAGTATTTATACTCACTTACTTGAGCTATTACACCTTGATGAGAATGACTAGTACTTATTTCATCTAATTTATTTCTATCCACATATTGTATTACTATATTTTTTTCTTTAGCCATACCTATTATTTTTTTGATAGAACCTTCTTTAGCTGAATTTGCTATCATTATTTTATCTATTTCTCTATCATTCTTTATTGCTTCTATTACAGGATTTCTTCCTTCTATTGTTGCCAAATTTTCCACCGCCTATAAATTCTTAAATTTTTCTCTTATTTCAACTATTTTACCACAAGTCATATTACCTTCTGGGCATGGACCTTGTACACAATTTGGTCCTATATTCTTAAATAGTATAGGAGCTACTTGTTTTAATTGTCTTAACATTTCTATAGCTAACTCCCTTATTTCCCATTGTGCTCTTTCACAACATCTGTGATTTAAGAAGTTATATAAACTTCTAATATTCATAGTAAATACCATTTTTGTTTCACAAGCATTTGGGAATACATATCTAGCATCTTCTATTGCTTGTTTTTCTGCACTTCTTTTAGCTTCTTTCTCATTTTTTCCATTTTGTATTAATTTATTATAGTGTTTTTTTAATAATATTTCTACTAGTTTATCATATGCTTCTTGGTCTTTTTTCATTGTTTCTATAAATAATTCTCTTGCCTCATCTACTTCATTTATATGGTGAGGAATTATATATTCAAACTGATCTAATTTAACATACCTTTGACTTTGTTGAGAGTAACTTGCTATACGATGTCTAACAATTTGATGAGAACATGCTCTAGATATACCTTCTACTGCAAATGTAAAAGATACATGCTCTAATGGTGATTCATGCCCTATGCTTATTAACATGTTTAAAAACTTATCTATACTCTCTGGAGTTAAATTTTCTTCTATTTGATCTACTCCAACAGCTGAATAACATAGTTTTGCCGCCATAGATATAACTTTCTCTGGCTCTGGTGTATAAGATAATATTTTTACCTTCATTCCTAATATCCTCCCTTTTAAATTTATAAATATTATACATTAAAATCTCTCAATTCGCGTAAAAATGTAGAAAAGTATTGCTTTAAATAGCAATACTTTTCCTTAATTACATATTATCTTCAACAATTTTTATTCCTTTAGATATAATATACTCTAATCTTTCATGATTTTTATCTAAGTATAAATATCCAATTAAAGCTTCAAATCCTGTTGCATGCTTATAGTCTATTATATCTGCATTTTTAGGAGAAGTATGAGATTTTTGATTTCTTCCCCTTTTATAAACTCTTAATTCATCTTCTGTTAATTCATCTTCTATATTGTGTATTATAGTTGCTTGTGCTTTAGCATTCACATATTTTATAGCGGTTTTATGAAGATCATTAACTTTTTTGTTTATATTTTTTGTTATTAAATACTCCCTTATATGTGATTCAAAAACTGTATCACCTAAATAAGCTAATACTAATGGAGACATAGTTATTAATTCTGTTCTTTCCATATCTATGCTCTCTTCCACTTAGTACCTTGTCTAGTATCTTCTAAAATTATTCCCTTATCTAATAATTCTTGTCTTATATCATCTGCTAATTTAAAATCTTTATTTTTCTTAGCATCTGCTCTTTTTTGTATTAGCTCTTCTATATCTTTATC
This sequence comes from Romboutsia sp. 13368, assembly GCF_018336475.1. Taxonomy (GTDB): domain Bacteria; phylum Bacillota; class Clostridia; order Peptostreptococcales; family Peptostreptococcaceae; genus Romboutsia. The sequence goes on along the minus strand of NZ_CP048741.1, from coordinate 2,527,595 downwards.
TAGTATATCATCATTTTTCTTATTTACTATATTTAAAACTTCAGTAAGCTCATTAAATTTATCTAAGCATAATTCAGCAAATTCTAGAGACGATTCTTCGTTTACATTTGTATTTATGAACTTTGATAATTCGAATATAGCACTTACTGCATCTGCAGTATTTAAATCATCTTCCATAGCATTTATAAATTTAGTCTTATAAGATTCTAATTCATTTACTAATTCTTTTTCTGAATCTTTTATAGAAGACTGTGCTAAATTACTTATAGTAAACTCTAACTTTTCTTTAGCATTGTATAGTCTTTCAAGTCCTGCTTTTGCTTGATTAAGCATTTCATCACTGAAGTTAACAGGATTTCTATAATGAGCTGATAACATAAAGAATCTTACTATTTCTAAGTCATATTGCTTAGATATATCTCTTACAGTAAAGAAGTTTCCTTTTGATTTACTCATCTTCTCGTTATTTATATTTATATATCCATTGTGAACCCAGTAATTAGAGAATGTCTTTCCACTTCTAGCTTCACTTTGTGCTATCTCATTCTCATGGTGAGGGAATGCTAAGTCTTGACCTCCAGCATGTATATCTATAGTTTCACCTAGATATCTACTTGACATAACCGAACACTCTATATGCCATCCTGGTCTACCTTCTCCCCAAGGGCTGTTCCATCCTGGTTCACCTTCTTTTTTAGACTTCCATAAAACGAAATCCATTGGATGTCTCTTTTGGCTATTTACTTCTATTCTTGCTCCTGCTTCTAGTTCATCTTGATTTTGCTTAGAAAGTTTTCCATAACCTTCAAATTTCTTAGTGTCAAAATAAACATCTCCATTTACTTCATAAGCATATCCTTTGTCTTCTAAATCTTTAACAAAATCTATTATTTGTTGTATATTATCTGTAACTCTTGGATGAACATCTGCTCTTTTTATTCCAAGACCATCTGCATCTACAAAGTACTCATCTATATACTTATCAGCTACTTCTTCCGGGCTTATTCCTTCTTCATGACCTCTTTTTATTATTTTATCATCTACATCTGTAAAGTTTTGAACGAAAGTTACATCATATCCTTTGTATTGTAAATATCTTCTTAATGTATCAAACATTATAAAAGGTCTAGCATTTCCTATATGTATATAATTGTATACTGTCGGTCCACAAACATACATCTTTACCTTTCCTTCTTCTAACGGCACAAATTCTTCTTTTGTTCTAGTTAATGTATTATATAATTTCACACTTATCACCTCACTACATTGTTATATCTTGCCATAAATATTTATATCTTCTATTATAATTTAAAACTTATTTAATTAATAGTATTACTATTATATCCTTAGTATAAAAAATATCTTTATTTAGATACTATTACTTAATCTTCTAAAAAAGAGTTTTTATTTATACTGCATGTTTTAAAGGTTTCTTCACTTATTAATTCTTGGCTTTTTAATTGTTGTAATATATCTAAATAATCAGTGCATAATTTCTCTAATTCTTCTTTTATTTCTTCAATCATCATCTGTTTATCCTCCCTACAGTTAGATTGTTTAAAAATTATACTCAATCGACACCTTTTAATATATTACTTTTATTTAGAATAAACTCCTTTAGAAGTATACCCAAATATTTTCATCAAATAACTACATAAATTAAATTTAGTAATAATTTATTTTAACTAAATATTATCATAATTAAATATACAATAATTATAATATAGAATCTATCTAAACATATTGATATTACTTCTTTATAGACTATTTTTATAAAATTTAGCTATATCTTATATAAAAAAGTCCACTTATTTAAGTGGACTTTTTGCATAACTATAAAATATTATTTTTTACATATTTTATTCTATTTAAGCAAGTTTCTTTTCCTAAAACTTCCATAGTTTTTGGAAGGTCTGGTCCATGCATTTGACCAGTTAATATTATTCTTGATCCCATGAATAAGTTTTTACCCTTTATTCCATGCTCTTTTTGTATTTCTTTGAACATTGCCTTAACAAAAGCTTCATCTATTACTTCTGCAGCTTCTACTTTAGCTTCTAATGCATCTATTAAAGTTGGTATATGTTCTAAGTTTAAGAATTCTTTACATTCTTCAGTTTCTAATTCAACAGTATCTCCAAAGAATATATTAGCATGTTCAGTTATTTCTTTTACATATTGTAATTTTTCTTTAAGAACTGATACCATACCTTTTATGAATTCATATTTAGATTCAGCATCTTCTTCTTTTATTAATCCAGCTTCAACTAAGAAAGGTATAGCTAAATCTGTTAAGTATGCATCATCTGCATCCTTTATATAATGTTGGTTAACCCAGTTTAATTTTTCTGTGTCAAATACTCCACCACTCTTAGATACTCTATCTATAGAGAATGCATTTTCTAATTCTTCCATAGAGAATATTTCTTGGTTATCTTCTGGAGACCATCCAACTAATGCAACATAGTTTACTAAACCTTCTGGTAAGTATCCTTTTTTCTTGAAGTCTTCAACTGCAACATCACCATGTCTCTTACTTAACTTTTTCTTTTCTTTATTAAGTATGTTTGGTAAGTGTACAAATGTTGTTGGCTCCCATCCAAATGCTTCATATAAGTAAACATGCTTTGGAGTTGAAGAAAGCCATTCTTCTCCTCTTATAACGTGAGTTATTTCCATTAAGTGGTCATCAACAACTACAGCAAAGTGATATGTTGGGAATCCATCAGTTTTTATTAATACTTGATCATCTAAGTCATTAGTATTGAATTCTGTTTCCCCTCTAACTAAGTCATTGAACTTTATAACATGATTTTCTGGTAATCTTAATCTTATAACGTATGGTTCTCCTGCAGCTATCTTAGCTTGTACTTCTTCTTCAGTAAGATCTCTACAATGACCATCGTATCTTGGAGTTTCTCCAGCTTCTTTTTGCTTTTCTCTTACATCATCTAATCTTTCTTTTGTACAGAAGCAGTAGTAAGCTTTTCCACTATCTAATAATTCTTGTATATATTTTTTGTATATATCTAATCTTTGAGATTGTATGTAAGGACCGTTCTCTCCTTTTTGAACTATATTTCCGTTCTCATCTAACATAACACCTTCAGTGTGGTTAACACCAGCCCAGTTCATAGCTTGAAGCATGTTTTCTATTGCACCTTCAACTAATCTTGTTTGGTCTGTATCTTCTACTCTTAATAAATATTCTCCACCCATTCTCTTTGCGAATAAGTAATTGTATAAAGCAGTTCTTAAACTACCTATATGTACAAATCCTGTTGGACTTGGAGCAAATCTTACTTTTACACTCATGTCTTTACCTCCTATAAATATCTATATGTATCTATAATATCAAAATAAGCCTTTATTGTAATGTTATTTTATCCAAATAATATAAAAAATTCGCTTTGCTCATTTCGCCAACGATATATCCTTGCTTCCGCTACGGATACATCCTTGCTTCCGCTACGGATACATCCGTTGCTCAAAAATACAACTTATATTTTATCCAAATAATCTGTTGATAACTCACTTTTTATGAAAATTAAAATAGTATATATATCCACATTTTAACTTAAAATGTTAATAAATCCGTGGATTATATATACTATTTAATTATTTTGTAATTATCCTAACTTTACGTTATTTTTTACAAATTCAGCTTCAACTCTTGATTTTATCTCATCTAATGCTATTACTTCTTTATCTTCAGATTTTCTTAGTTTGAATTCTACTTTTCCATCTACTATATCTTTACCAACAGTAATTCTCATTGGTATACCTATAAGTTCACTATCCTTGAACTTAACTCCAGCTCTTTCATCTCTATCATCTAATAATACTTCTACACCCATAGCTTGTAACTCGTTGTATATCTTTTCAGCAGCTTCCATATGCTCAGCTTTCTTTATATTAACAGGTACAACTACAACATGGTATGGAGCTATTGCTAGTGGCCAAGTTATACCATTTTCATCATGGTGTTGTTCTATTATAGCTGCAGCTGTTCTTTCTACACCTATTCCATAACATCCCATTACTACTGGCTTAGACTTACCATCTTTATCTATGAAGTTACATCCCATAGCTTCAGAGTATTTAGTTCCTAACTTGAATATATGTCCAACTTCTACCCCTCTAGCTATTTCAAAATGACTTCCACACTTAGTACACTTATCTTGCTCAGTTACATTTCTGAAATCTCCTACTGTTCCTTCGAAATCTCTTCCGTAGTTAGCATTTTCTATATGGTACTCAGTTTTATTAGCTCCTACTACTAAGTTTCTAGCATTAGCCACCTCATTGTCTATAAGTACGTAATCAGCTTTTATTCCTATTGGTCCTGCAAATCCTACTTCTGCATTAGTTACAGCTTTTACTACTTCTGCATTAGCAAGTTCGAATTCAACAACTCCACCTATAGCATTTCCTACTTTAGTTTCGTTAACTTCTCTATCTCCTCTTACTACTACAACAACTGTCTTACCATCAGCTACATATACTAAAGTTTTTGCAAACTTATCAGCTGATAATTTAAAGAAGTTTTCTAATTCTTCTATTGTATGTACACCTGGAGTGTGTACTTCTTTTAATTCTTTCATTTCTTCAGTTGAAGCTTCTTCTACTACAGCTACTGCTTTTTCCATATTAGCTGCATAGTCACATCCGCTACAGAATACTATTTCATCTTCTCCAACTTCTGATTTAACCATGAACTCAGCTGAAACTGAACCACCTATAGCTCCTGTATCTGCTTGAACTGGGCTGTTATCTAATCCACATCTTGCAAATATATTTGTATATGCTTCAAACATATCTTGGTATGATTTATCTAATCCTGCTTCATCTGTATCAAAGCTGTAAGCATCTTTCATTGTGAAAGTTCTAGTTCTCATTACACCAAATCTTGGTCTTCTTTCATCTCTATATTTTACTTGTATTTGGTATAAGTTTAATGGTAATTGCTTGTAAGAAGTTATTTCTTGCTTTATTAAATCTGTGAATACCTCTTCATGAGTTGGTCCAAGGCAGAAATCTCTATCATTTCTATCCTTTAATCTCATCATTTCAGCTCCCATTACATCCCATCTACCAGACTCTTTCCAAAGTTCTGCTGGTATAAGACCTGAACAAAGTATTTCTTGGCATCCTTTTTTATTTAATTCTTCTCTTATTATTCCTTGGATTTTATTGAAAACTCTTATACCCATAGGTAATTGGTTATATACTCCTGATGCCATCTTTCTTATCATACCAGCTCTTAACATTAATTGATGACTTGTTATTTCTGCATCAGCTGGAACTTCTCTTAATGTTGGCATAAACATTTTTGACATTTTCATATTATATTTCCTCCTGTATTAATTTATCTTTAAGATAGTAAATTCTTTCCACAAAAAAACCTTTCGACTCCATACTTATGTATAGAGACGAAAGGTTGAATTTCCGCGGTACCACTCTAATTAGCCTAAAAAGGCTCTCTTTAAGGGGATATAACGGTCCCTCCCGTAAAAACTTTTTACCGTTTTTAAGCTAAAAGATTGGTTCAAAGACTTCCTCTTAGAAACTTCCACCCTTGTTTCCTCTCTGTAAAGATTTCATCTTTTACTATTTCTTAATTATCGCTTTTCTATCTTATGCATAGTATATACACATTCTATTGTATTATTACTATATTTGCGTTATCTTATATTTACTAATATTATATTATTTAATATTACTTGTCAACTTTAACTAATAAACAAATACTTTGAGCTGCTATTCCTTCTTTTGCTCCAGTAAATCCTAAGCCTTCTTCTGTTGTTGCTTTTACATTTATATTATCTATAGATGTATTTAATGCTCTAGCTATATTTTCTCTCATATTAGCTATATGAGGTGCCATCTTAGGACTTTGGGCTATTATAGTACAGTCTATATTACCTATAGCGTAACCTTTTTCATCAACTAAATTTTGCACAAATTCTAATAGTTTTATGCTATCTGCACCTTTATATTTTTCGTCTGTATCCGGGAAATGCTTACCTATATCACCTAACGCCAATGCTCCTATTATAGAATCCATTACTGCATGTACTAATACATCTGCATCAGAATGACCTAATAGCCCTTTTTCATGTGGAATATCTACTCCACCTATAATTAATTTTCTACCTTCAACTAATTTATGTACATCATATCCTAATCCAACTCTCATATCTGTCCTCCTATTACTCTTGAACTTTTAATATTTGACTTCCTATACCTAAGTCTTCTTGTGTTGTTATTTTTATATTATTGTATGAACCTTCTACCATCTTTACCTTATATCCTATTCTCTCTACTAACATAGCATCATCAGTTCCATAGAAACCATCCTTAAATGCATCTTCATAAGATTTTATAAGTAGATTATAGTCAAAAGTTTGAGGTGTCTGAACTGCCCATAATATATTTCTATTTGGAGTATCTACTATATTTTTATCATTATCTATAACTTTTATAGTATCTTTTACTGGTACACCTACTACTATAGCTTTATTTTCTTTAGCTTCTTCAATTGATTTATTTATTATTTTATTAGAAACAAAAGGTCTTGCACCATCATGAATTAATACAATATTACAATTTTTATCTAATGATTTCAATCCATTATAAACAGAGTCCTGTCTCTCTTTTCCACCATAAGCTAGTTTTATGTTTTTAAAGTTATATTTATCTAATATTTCTTTTCTAAAAAATTCAGCTTCATCTTCTTTTACAACAACTACAATATCATCTATATTTTCATTTTTATAGAACTTTTCAATTGTATAATATATAATTTCTTTTCCTTCAAGTTTTATGAACTGTTTATTAATTCCCATGTTCATTCTACTGCCTGTTCCAGCAGCTACTATGACAACTCCATTCATACTTACACCTCTTAATTTTATTAAATACTAAACTGTTTATATTTAATAAGGTGTCTCAAAATAATTTATATTATGAGACACCTTACTTTAAAATCTATTAGTTTTTTGGTTTTCCAAATATCATTCTTCCTGCTGGAGTTTGTAGTACAGATGTTACTAATACTTTTATAGTTTCACCCATATGTTTTTTACCTCCATCTACAACTATCATAGTTCCATCATCTAAGTAAGCTATACCTTGACTATGCTCTTTTCCTTCTTTAACAACTTGAACAACCATCTCTTCACCAGGTATTGCAACTGGTTTTATAGCATTTGCAAGTTCATTTATGTTTAATACTTCTACACCTTGGAATTGAGCTACTTTATTTAAGTTGTAGTCGTTTGTAACTACTTTTCCGCCTAATACTTGAGCTAACTTTAATAATTTACTGTCAACTTCAGGAATATCATCAAATTTAGCTTCACTTATTTCAACTTCTATATCGATTTCTTTTTGAATTATATTTAATATATCAAGACCTCTTCTTCCCCTAACTCTTTTTAAATCATCTGAAGAGTCTGCTATATGTTGTAATTCATCAAGGACAAATTTAGGTATTATAAGTTTACCCTCTATAAATCCTGTTCTACATATATCTGCTATTCTACCATCGATTATAACACTAGTATCTAACACCTTTGGTGGAATACTCTTTTGTTCTTTTTTTGAATTTTTTTCTTTCATTGATGGAGCTAATCTAGATAATTTACTTATATTAAATAAATCATCCTTACTTTTAAGTGCTATTTTTATACCTAAATAACCCATAAATACATATGTAATAAAAGTTAGAATTCCCCCTACTATAGGTATTGAGTTTATTAAACCACCTACTAAGTAAGCTATAACAAGACCAATTATAAGACCTATAGAACCTAATAATATATCGGTTTGAGGATATTTTGATATTTCTTTATCTAAAAGTTTAGCTATATATTTAAAATTATCTATAACCCAAGGTCCTATTATATAGAATATAACTCCTATAATTAGACCTACAACTATTGATATTAGTATTGCATTGTTACTTATTCCAAATAAAAGTACTGGAAACGTATTAGCTAATGATGAGTATACGGTAAATCCTAAAACAAATCCAAATATACCTATCATGCCTCTTATAATTTTTTGTATCAAAATTTCACCCCCTGATTCGTTATTAATATTTACTTATTATAATCTATAATACCTAATATATTCAAGCACAAAGTAGTAACTACTATCTATATGTGCCTATCTAATAAAACTAATTGTTTCATTTTTATAAGTCCATTTTTAATATATGTTGCTCTTATTTCACCTATTCCTTCAACATCATCTAATTCCTCTATTGATGCATTTAATATTTCCTGGAAATTGTCGAAGTAATTTACTAAATTATCTATTATTGCTGATGGTAATCTATGTATCTTACTAAGAATTCTATATCCTCTTGATTTTATAGTCATATCCATATTTTCTGAAAAACCACTATGTCCTAATAATTTAGCCATATTAGTTAAATCCAGTAAATCTTCTGATGAAAGATTTTTTATCTTTTTCTTAAAGTCTGATATTTCTACATTCTTTTTGCTATAATCTTTAAATATAAGCTTTTGGTCCATTTTTGTCGTTCCCATTAACTCTTCCAACTGCATTTTTACAAGTGTACCTTCTTCACCAAGCTCTATTACATATTTTTCAATTATATTGGTTATTCTCATTACCATTTCTATCTTTTGTATAACTATAGCTACATCATATATTGTCACTAAATCATTGAATTCTAATGCATTTAAATTAATTATCGCTTCATCTAGTACAGACTTATACTTTTCAAGAGTTTGTAATGCTTGATTAGCTTTAGTAAGTATTTTAGATATATCCTCTAAAGCATATTTTTTATCTCCTCTATATACTGTGATTATATTTCTTCTTTGAGATATAGCTATAACTATTGCTCCCGTTTGCTTTGCTACTCTTTCTGCAGTTCTATGTCTAGTCCCAGTTTCTGATGTTGGTATAGAATAATCAGGCATAAGTTGAGCATTTGCAAAAAGAATTTTCTTTATGTCTCCACTTAAAACTATAGCTCCATCCATTTTAGCTAGCTCATAGATATATGCTGGTGAGTAGTCTGCATTTATACAAAACCCTCCATCTACTACTTCCATTATTTCTTCACTAGCTGCAAGTACTATAAGTCCTCCTGTTTTAGCTTTTAATATATTATCTAGCCCTTGTCTTAACGGAGTTCCTGGAGATATCATTTTTAATGCATGTATAAAATTTTTATTACTTAGGAAATCCTCCATTATTATCTATTCCCCCCTAATACTATATTTATTGCTTGTCTTAAATTATCTACAGGCCAAATTTCTATACCTTTAGTATCTTTTACTACTTCATAATTATTTCTAGGTATAACTATTTTAGTAAAACCAAGCTTTTTACATTCTGCTATTCTTTTTTCTATGAAACTTACTGCCCTTACTTCTCCTGTAAGTCCAACTTCTCCTGTTACTGCTATTGTTTCATCAACAGGAACATTTCTAAAACTAGATGCTATAGCTATTACTATACCTAAATCTATTGAAGGTTCATTTATTTTTATTCCTCCTACTATATTAAGGTATACATCTTGATTTTGAATTTGAAGTCCTACTCTTTTTTCTAAGACAGCCAAAAGCATACCTACTCTATTGAAATCAACACCTGTTGCTGTCCTTTTTGGTATACCATAACTTGTTGGAGATACCAAAGCCTGCATTTCAAGTAACATTGGCCTAGTTCCTTCTACTGTAGATATTATAACTGAACCTGCTACATCCTTAGGCTTTTCTGATATAAGTATTTTTGATGGATTTTCAAGCTCAACTAGCCCTAAATCTCTCATTTCAAATACACCTAACTCATTAGTTGAACCAAATCTATTTTTAACAGCTCTAACTAATCTATATGTATTATATCTTTCACCTTCGAAGTATAATACTGTATCTACCATATGTTCTAATAATCTAGGTCCAGCTAAAGATCCTTCTTTTGTTACATGTCCAACTATGAAGGTTGATATACCCATTTTTTTAGATATTTTCATAAATTTAGAAGTTCCTTCTTTGATTTGGCTTACCGTTCCTGGTGCTGAAGTTATTTCTGGACTATATACGGTTTGAATAGAATCAAGAATTATAAGATCAGGCTTTACATTATCTAGCTGAGCTTCTATTAAGCTTAAATTATTTTCTGCAAAAATATATAAATTATCAGAGTTAATTCCTAATCTTTGAGCTCTCATTTTTATCTGAGATTCTGATTCTTCCCCTGATATATATAATACTCTTTTTCCTGAATTAGCAACATTACTTGATACTTGAATTAATAGTGTTGATTTTCCTATTCCAGGATCTCCACCAACTAATACTAGTGATCCTTTTACTACTCCTCCTCCAAGTACTCTATCTAACTCATTTATACATGTTGAAAATCTTTCTTCTTCTTTTGTTTCTATTGAATTTATATTTAACGGTTTTGAAGAAGATTTATCTATAATAAATACTTCTTTATTAGATCCTTTTTGTTCTACTTCTTCCTCTAATGTATTCCACTTTGAGCATTCTGGACATCTACCTAACCATTTAGATGTTTCATAGCCACATTCTTGGCATACATATTTTGTTTTTATTTTTGCCATTTATAAATCACCCTTAATTTACTATTGTATATATAATTTTAACATATGTGTGGTATATTATGTAAATTTTTATAAAATTAAAATGAGGAGTTTCCTCCTCATTTTTTATAATACCTTACATTTATATACTATATTATTATCTTCAATTTCAGCAACAACGTTACTTCCTTTTTTTACAACACCTTTTAGAATTGCTTCAGATAAAGTATCTTCCAATTCTTTTTGAATTGCTCTTTTTAAAGGTCTTGCTCCATACTCTAAATCTAATCCTTCCTGAGCAATTAGTTTTACTGCCTCTTCACTCATCTCTAGGTTTATATTCATTGACTTTAATCTTTCTATAACGTCTCTTGTCATTAATTTTACTATTTCAAATATATGACATTCCTCTAATGGATGGAATACTATTATATCGTCTATTCTATTTAAAAACTCTGGCTTAAATTTCTGCTTCAACTCTCCCATTATACTATCTTTCATCTTATCATATTGATTTTTTATTTCTTCATCTTTATCTTTATTTGCACCAAATCCTAATACTTTATTACCCCTATTAATTTTAGTAGCTCCAACATTAGATGTCATTATTAGTATAGTATTTTTAAAATCTACCATACGCCCTTTAGAGTCTGTAAGTCTACCATCATCTAATATTTGTAGTAAAATATTAAATACATCATCATGTGCTTTTTCTATTTCATCAAATAATATTACAGAGTACGGATTTCTTCTTACTTTTTCTGTTAACTGTCCTCCTTCATTATATCCAACATAACCTGGAGGTGAACCTATTAATTTAGATACAGCGTGTTTTTCCATATACTCAGACATATCTAATCTTATTATTTGATTTTCATCACCAAATTGAACTTCTGCTAAGGCCTTACATAGCTCCGTTTTTCCAACTCCAGTTGGCCCTAAGAATAAAAATGATCCTATAGGTCTTTTGGGGTCTTTAAGTCCTGCTCTAGATCGTCTTATAGCTCTAGATATAGATATTACAGCTTGATCTTGACCTACAACTCTATCATGTAAGATTTCTTCTAAATTTAATAATCTTTCTGCTTCTTCTTCAACTATTTTATTTACAGGTACTCCTGTCCAAAGCTCTACAACTTCAGATATTATCTCTTTATCCACTACCCCTATATAATTATTTTCTTTAGTAGACTTTATAGTTTGTACTTCTTGATTTACAGTTTCAGATTTTTCTATGTCATAATTTTTATTACTATGTTTATTTAATTCATCATTAATTTCTTTACTTAATATATCTTTATTTGATTTCAACATACTTTTTTGTACGTTTATTTCTCTAAGTCTAATTCTAGATGCTGATTCATCAATTAAATCTATAGCTTTATCTGGTAAGAATCTATCTGTTATATATCTAATAGATAAATCTACCGCTGCATTTATTGCCTCATCTGTTATTTTTACATTATGATGAGTTTCATATCGTTCTCTTAATCCCTCTAATATTTTTACCGTTTCTTCCTTAGTAGGCTCTGTTATTAAAATTGGTTGGAATCTTCTTTCTAGTGCTGAATCTTTTTCAATATGCTTTCTATATTCATCTATTGTTGTCGCTCCTATTATCTGTATATCACCTCTTGATAATACAGGTTTTAATATATTAGATGCATCTATCGTACTTTCACCTGTTGATCCTGCTCCTATTATCGTATGAAGTTCATCTATAAATAAGATTATATTTCCATTTTTAACAACTTCATCTACAACCTGTTTTATTCTTTCTTCAAATTCACCTCTATATTTAGCACCAGCTAACATAGATCCCATATCTAAAGTGTATAAAACTTTTCCGATTAGATTTTCAGGAACATTTTTCTTCGCAATATTTACAGCCAATCCTTCAGCAACAGATGTTTTTCCAACACCCGGGTCTCCAATAAATACAGGGTTATTCTTCGTTCTTCTACTTAATATCTGTATAGCCCTTTCTATTTCTTTTTCACGTCCTATTACTGGGTCTATTTTATTTTGACTTGCCACTAAAGTTAAGTTTTTTCCATACTTATCTAAAAGCTTTGAAGATGTTTGAGTTTTGACTGGATAATTAGATTGTGTAGACTTGCTTGACTTCATATTTTCTAACCCAACCATGTCTATTATTAATTCAACTATAGATTTATAATCTATATCCGCTTCATTTAATATATCAATAGCTATACCTTCTCCTTGTTGAAGAATGCCTAATAATATATGTTCCGTTTCTATATATTCAGACTTAAATTTATCTGCAAATATACCAGATATAGCTAATATCTCTTCACTTCTACTACTTAATTGTACATCATTTAACTCTGTAGATTTTTTACCTTTTAGTTCTATTATTTTCTCTTCTATATCTTTAGCTGTTATACCTAGCTTTATTAATACTCTTGCAGCTATACCATCCCCTTCTTTTAGTAAACCTAGCAATAAATATTCACTATCAACTATATTGTCACCAAATGCTTTAGCACATTCTAAACTTAATTCTATAGCTTTTTTAGACTTTTGTGTAAATCTACTAAAATACATATACTATCCCTCCTTTTAGCATATCCTTATTTTTATCTTCAGCTCACCTTTGTTACTTTCATCAATACTAAGTAAACCTATCACTATATTTTGTAGAATATTAGCTCTAACTTTATCTTTTAGTTCAGGAATAGGTATATATAATATCTTATCATCTATTAGTACAATATTATTTTAACTTTTCTCTGTAAATATCTTATTTTTTATAATACCTTTATACTTTTTTAGTACTTATATAACTTATCATTTTTCATATTGTTTATATATAAAAGGCTTTATTAATTGCCTTTATAATAATTTATGTCATTTACATTACAACTTAATCATATAAACTTTACTTCCTTTGACTATATATTAATATAATTTATATGGTTATTATTTAATAAAGTTTACACTATAATGTTTTTTTCTTATAGAATGTATAATATTAAATTTATAGGTGATATACTTTATACTTAATATAATATTAAACTTTTATCTAGTTTATGCTTTTAATCTAAAAAGGGGGTATCATTACTTCAGATATACCCCTTTTATATGGCCTATTTATTATTATTTACTTCTAATATTATCTTTTGAGCTATTTGATTAGGAACTTCATCATATTTTTCAACTTCCATTTCAAAATATCCTCTACCTTGTGTCATTGCTCTTAAATCTATAGCATATTTAAATGTTTCAGCTTGAGGCGCTTGTGCATAAATTAATTGTTTTCCATTTTCAAATGGTTCTATTCCTAATATTTTACCTCTTCTCTTATTTATATCTCCCATAACATCTCCCATGTACTCTTCAGGAATTGTTATTTTTAAGCTCATTATAGGTTCTAATAATACTGGTTGTGCTTCTTCCATACCTTTCTTAAATGCTATACTAGCTGCCATTTTAAATGCCATTTCAGATGAATCAACATCATGATATGAACCATCATAAAGGGTAGCTTTTATATTAGTAACTGGGAATCCTGCTAGAACACCTTTTAGCATAGAATCCTTCAATCCTTTTTCTACTGCAGGTATATATTGTTTAGGTACAGATCCTCCAAAAATTTCTTCTTTAAATTCAAAATCCTCTTTGCTTCTCTCAAATTTGATTTTTACATCTCCATATTGACCATGTCCCCCTGATTGTTTTTTATGTTTACCTTGTACATCGGCGCTACCTTTTATAGTTTCTCTATATGCAACCTTAAGGTCTTCTAAATTAACATCCACTCCAAACTTTTCTTTCATCTTTTCTTTTACTATATTTATATGAAGCTCTCCTTGGCCACCTATAAGAGCCTGTTTCGTCTCTGAATTTCTATACCATTGTATACTTGGGTCTTCTTCTACTATTTTATTTAATGTAGCACTTACTTTTTCTTCATCACCTTTATTTTTTGGAGTAATTGAAAAATATATCTGAGGTTTAGGGAAGCTAATAGGTAGTATAGATTCATCATCCTTGTTTATTGATAGAGTATCCCCAGTTTGTAAATTAGCAAACTTAGTTAATATAACTATATCTCCACAATTAGCTTTATTAATTTCTACTAACTCTTTATTCTTCATAGTATATAAATTACTTAATTTTTCTTTACTATCTTTATTTATATTAAATATTTCAGTATCTTTTTCTATTTCACCTTGTGTAACTTTTAAATATGATATTTTTCCTACAAATGGGTCAACTACTGTTTTAAATACAAATCCTTTAAATTTATTATCTACATCTAAGTATTTAGGTTGTAAATACTTAGTTATTGTATCTAATATTTCTATTGTACCTATATTGTTTATCGTGGAACCACATATTACAGGAATAATATCTCCGTTTTGTATACCTATAGTAAGCCCTTTTTGTATATCTTGTGCATCTAATTCCTCTCCACTAAAATACTTATCTAATATTTCATCATCTGTTTCTGCTATAAGCTCCATTAATGATTCTTTTAAACTCATAGCCTCTTCTTTAAATTCTTCATCTAATTCATCTATATTTTCAAATATATTATGTAGCTTCATAAATTGCTTATCCTTATATATAGGTATTATCATAGGTATTACTTTATTTCCATATTGATCTCTTAACATACTTAGTGTATCTTTATATCTTGATTTTTCATTATCTATCTTATTTATAAACATGATTTTTGGAATATCTTGAGTTAATTCTAGAGATTTTTCTGTACCAACTTGTATATCAGTTGTAGCATCTATTACTATTACTGCTGCATCACTTGCAGTTAAAGATGATATAACATCACCACAAAAATCAAAGTACCCTGGTGTATCTAATAAGTTAAATTTATAATTGTTATGTTCAACTGGTACTAATCCTAATGTATATGTCATATTAACTTTATCATTTTGTTTTGATATTTTATTTCTAAGATTTGAAGTGTAAGATATTGCTTCTATTAGATTTGTTTTTCCACATCCACTATGACCTAGAACTGCTATATTTCTTATCATATTACTATCATAAACTTTCATACAAGCACCTACCTCTTTTAAATATAAATATCTATATAAGTACTCTTTTGTTTTGCAGTTTTTACTATTATCATGATGTGTTTTTATTAATATTTATTTAAAATTATATTACTCTTTTTTATAACAATATGTAAAGTTTATTAAATCTATACTAATTATGTGAATCAAATTTTGTATACAATAACTTTTTAATTATATAAAAAAGCTAAAGGTAAATACCTTTAGCTAATATTTGAATAATAAAAAAGATTACGTGGCTACGTCTTACTCTCCCAGGCGGTCGCCCACCAAGTACCATTAGCGCTAAAGAGCTTAACTTCTGTGTTCGGTATGGGAACAGGTGTATCCTCTTTGCTATAATAACCACATAATCTTTCGATTAACTTATATAAAGTTTTTTCAAAGTTAATACTCTGAAAACTGCATATCATTTAATTCCATCATTTATCTTTAGCAACCGAAATCTTTGATTTGGTTGGCGATATAAACCTTTAGAGCATGCACTATATAAGTATGAAATGTTAAAAAATGCTATTTACATTGCAAAAAATGCTATGAAGATGATTTAGTAYATGTTAATCANNTTTTTAATTATGATAGATTATCATATTAAGTGCAACACCTAAAAATGAGTAAAAAAATAGCCCATAAATTTATGTTTATGCTACAGTAATAATAACCACAAAACTACTATACATGAAAGGAGATAAATTTATGAACTATAAACATATTACCA
>NZ_CP048741.1:2505978-2511219 GCF_018336475.1 Romboutsia sp. 13368 | reverse complement strand
ATACCTCCCTATTTTTATAATAAAAAAAGATTACGTGGCTACGTCTTACTCTCCCGGGAGGTTGCCCTCCGAGTACCATCAGCGCTAAAGAGCTTAACTTCTGTGTTCGGAATGGGAACAGGTGTATCCTCTTTGCTATAATAACCACATAATCTTATTTGGAGCGGGTGAAGGGGATCGAACCCTCACAGCCGGCTTGGAAGGCCGGAACTCTACCATTGAGCTACACCCGCATAAGTTTTAGAGTTAATACTCTGAAAACTGCATATCATTTAATTTTCCATCATTTATCTTGGTCAAGTCCTCGACCTATTAGTATCGATAAGCTAAATACATTACTGCACTTACACCTTCGACCTATCAACCAGGTAGTCTTCCTGGGGTCTTACCCTTACGGTGGGAAATCTTATCTTGAAGTTGGCTTCGCGCTTAGATGCTTTCAGCGCTTATCCATTCCGTACATAGCTACCCAGCCATGCCCTTGGCAGAACAACTGGTACACCAGAGGTACGTCCATCCCGGTCCTCTCGTACTAAGGACAGGTCTTCTCAAATTTCCTACGCCTGCGACGGATAGGGACCGAACTGTCTCACGACGTTCTGAACCCAGCTCGCGTACCACTTTAATGGGCGAACAGCCCAACCCTTGGGACCTACTACAGCCCCAGGATGTGATGAGCCGACATCGAGGTGCCAAACCTCCCCGTCGATGTGGACTCTTGGGGGAGATAAGCCTGTTATCCCCAGGGTAGCTTTTATCCGTTGAGCGATGGCCCTTCCATGCGGTACCACCGGATCACTAAGTCCGACTTTCGTCCTTGCTCGACCTGTATGTCTTGCAATCAAGCTTCCTTTTGCCTTTACACTCTTCGCACGATTTCCGACCGTGCTGAGGAAACCTTTGAGCGCCTCCGTTACTTTTTAGGAGGCGACCGCCCCAGTCAAACTGCCCACCTGACGGTGTTCCAAGACCTGATTCAAGGCCTATGGTTAGGATCCCAGTACTACAAGGGTGGTATCCCAAGGATGACTCCACACAGACTGGCGTCCATGCTTCATAGTCTCCCACCTATCCTGTACATGTAGTACCAAGACCCAACGTCAAGCTACAGTAAAGCTCCATGGGGTCTTTCCGTCCTGTCGCAGGTACCCGGCATCTTCACCGGGATTACAATTTCACCGAGTCTATTGTTGAGACAGTGCCCAAATCGTTACGCCTTTCGTGCGGGTCGGAACTTACCCGACAAGGAATTTCGCTACCTTAGGACCGTTATAGTTACGGCCGCCGTTTACTGGGGCTTAAGTTCACTGCTTCGATTGCTCTAACAGATCCCCTTAACCTTCCAGCACCGGGCAGGCGTCAGCTCCTATACATCGTCTTGCGACTTAGCAGAAACCTGTGTTTTTGGTAAACAGTCGCTTGGGCCTATTCTCTGCGGCCTGTCATAGACAGGCACCCCTTCTCCCTAAGTTACGGGGTCATTTTGCCGAGTTCCTTAACAATAGTTCTCTCGCTGGCCTTAGGATACTCTCCTCACCCACCTGTGTCGGTTTACGGTACGGGCGCCTTTAAACTCGATAGAAGCTTTTCTTGACAGTGTGAAATCAGCTACTTCGCCCCGAAGGGCTTACCCATCGTATCCTAGCATTATCTAGACGGATTTGCCTATCTAGACTGCCTCAATACTTAGCCACACAATAACCAACAGTGTGGTTAGCTTATCCTACTGTGTCACTCCATCTCTCAAACGCTTATTGGCGGTACAGGAATATCAACCTGTTGTCCATCACCTACGCCTTTCGGCCTCGGCTTAGGTCCCGACTAACCCAGGGCGGACGAACCTTCCCCTGGAAACCTTGGGTTTACGGCCCGTGGGATTCTCACCCACGTCTCGCTACTCATGCCAACATTCTCACTCGTATACTGTCCACATGTCCTTACGGTCATGCTTCAACCTGCATACGAAGCTCCCCTACCCATCATAATGATGCCGTAGCTTCGGTAGTACGTTTTAGCCCCGGAAATTTTCGGCGCAGGATCACTCGACCAGTGAGCTATTACGCACTCTTTAAATGAGTGGCTGCTTCTAAGCCAACATCCTGGTTGTCTGTGCAATCCCACATCCTTTACCACTTAACGTACATTTAGGGACCTTAGCTGACGATCTGGGCTGTTGCCCTTTTGACTATGAATCTTATCACCCACAGTCTGACTCCCAAGTATAAGAATACGGCATTCGGAGTTTGATAGTCTTCGGTAAGTGCAATACCCCCTAGGACATTCAGTGCTCTACCTCCGCTTCTCTCAACCTTGAGGCTAGCCCTAAAGCTATTTCGGGGAGAACCAGCTATCTCCGGGCTCGATTGGAATTTCACCGCTATCCACAAGTCATCCCCGAGCTTTTCAACGCTCGTGGGTTCGGTCCTCCACGAAATTTTACTTTCGCTTCAACCTGCTCATGGATAGGTCGCCCGGTTTCGGGTCTACGACATGCAACTTAATCGCCCATTTAAGACTCGCTTTCGCTACGGCTCCACACCTTAAGTGCTTAACCTTGCTGCATATCGTAACTCGTTGGCCCGTTCTACAAAAAGTACGCGGTCACACAAGTAATGTGCTCCCACAGCTTGTAAGTGCAGGGTTTCAGGTTCTCTTTCACTCCCCTCCCGGGGTTCTTTTCACCTTTCCCTCACGGTACTATACGCTATCGGTCACTAGGTAGTATTTAGGCTTGGAGGATGGTCCCTCCTGCTTCCCACAGGGTTTCACGTGTCCCGTGGTACTCTGGATCATACTAGTATTTTTCTCATTTTGACTACGTGGCTATTACCTTCTATGGCGGAGCTTTCCAACTCTCTTCATTTACGATATTGCATCCATGTTGTATGTCCGCAACCCCAACGAAGTAAACTTCATTGGTTTGGCCTGTTCCGCGTTCGCTCGCCGCTACTTACGGAATCGAATTTCTTTCTCTTCCTCCGGGTACTTAGATGTTTCAGTTCCCCGGGTTCCCCTCGCTAAGCTATGTATTCACTTAACGATACTTAGACATTACTCTAAGTGAGTTTCCTCATTCGGAAATCTTCGGATCAAAGTTTACGTGCAACTCCCCGAAGCTTATCGCAGCTTATCACGTCCTTCATCGGCTCCTAGTGCCAAGGCATCCGCCCTGCACCCTTAATAACTTGACCAGTTATTAAAGTTTGATATTTTTAGAAGTTATCTTCTTCATATATTTTAAATGATGTCATATCACTAAATGTTATGCAGTTTTCAAAGTACTAAAGTACGTCGCCAACGATATTCTCACTTTCGTTCGTGTCGAGGTGCTCAAAGCACTCATTAGGGCTACGCCCTATTTTGAAAGTTTAATAATAAACTCTCAAAATTAAACAGTAGGCAATTCTCCTTAGAAAGGAGGTGATCCAGCCGCACCTTCCGATACGGCTACCTTGTTACGACTTCACCCCAGTTATTGATTTCACCTTCGACGGACGCTTCCAAAAGGTTAGCAATCCGGCTTCGGGCGCCCCCAACTTCCGTGGTGTGACGGGCGGTGTGTACAAGACCCGGGAACGCATTCACCGCAGCATTCTGATCTGCGATTACTAGTAACTCCAGCTTCATGTAGGCGAGTTTCAGCCTACAATCCGAACTGAGAATGGCTTTAAGGGATTAGCTCCGCCTCACGACTTGGCTGCCCTCTGTACCACCCATTGTAGCACGTGTGTAGCCCTAAGCATAAGGGGCATGATGATTTGACGTCATCCCCACCTTCCTCCAGGTTATCCCTGGCAGTCCCTCTAGAGTGCCCAACTTAATGCTGGCAACTAAAGGCAAGGGTTGCGCTCGTTGCGGGACTTAACCCAACATCTCACGACACGAGCTGACGACAACCATGCACCACCTGTCACTTCTGTCCCCGAAGGGAAATCTCCGATTAGGGAGAGGTCAAAAGGATGTCAAGCTTAGGTAAGGTTCTTCGCGTTGCTTCGAATTAAACCACATGCTCCGCTACTTGTGCGGGTCCCCGTCAATTCCTTTGAGTTTCACTCTTGCGAGCGTACTTCCCAGGCGGAGTACTTAATGCGTTAGCTGCGCCACCGAAGGGGGTAACCTCCGACAGCTAGTACTCATCGTTTACGGCGTGGACTACCAGGGTATCTAATCCTGTTTGCTCCCCACGCTTTCGTGCCTCAGTGTCAGTTACAGTCCAGAGAGCCGCCTTCGCAACTGGTGTTCCTCCTAATATCTACGCATTTCACCGCTACACTAGGAATTCCACTCTCCTCTCCTGCACTCAAGTTTCCCAGTTTCAAAGGCTTACTACGGTTGAGCCGTAGCCTTTCACCTCTGACTTAAGAAACCACCTACGCACCCTTTACGCCCAGTAATTCCGGATAACGCTAGCCCCCTACGTATTACCGCGGCTGCTGGCACGTAGTTAGCCGGGGCTTCCTCCTCAAGTACCGTCATTATCTTCCTTGAGGACAGAGCTTTACGACCCGAAGGCCTTCATCGCTCACGCGGCGTTGCTGCATCAGGCTTTCGCCCATTGTGCAATATTCCCCACTGCTGCCTCCCGTAGGAGTTTGGACCGTGTCTCAGTTCCAATGTGGCCGATCACCCTCTCAGGTCGGCTACTGATCGTCGCCTTGGTGAGCCGTTACCTCACCAACTAGCTAATCAGACGCGGGTCCATCCTGTACCGCAAAAGCTTTGATACTTCTACCATGCGATAAAAGCATATTATCTCGTATTAGCATACCTTTCGGTATGTTATCCGTGTGTACAGGGCAGGTTACCCACGCGTTACTCACCCGTCCGCCGCTCTTTACCGAAGTAAATCGCTCGACTTGCATGTGTTAGGCACGCCGCCAGCGTTCATCCTGAGCCAGGATCAAACTCTCAAAATAAAAGTTGTTACCTGCTCAGACTAATCATTATCTGAATATCTGGCTTGGTTTGTTAGTTGTAATTCTATAAATTAACCTACTGTTTAATTTTCAAAGTTCATTTTNCGACTTCTTTAGTTTACCAAAGTTGTTTTTCTTTGTCAACCTTTTTTTGAAGTTTTTTATTTCGTTTTGTCCTTTTCTTAAGGACAAGTAATAATATATCATCTTTATTTTATATCGTCAATACTTTTTTAAAAGTTTTTTCAAATATTTTTAATTATGTTTTTTAATATCAAATTATGTATTATGATGTCCAAATTTAATCATTTTACTCATTTAAATC
>NZ_CP048741.1:2500205-2505969 GCF_018336475.1 Romboutsia sp. 13368 | reverse complement strand
GTAAAAAAATAGCCCATAAATTTATGTTTATGCTACAGTAATAATAACCACAAAACTACTATACATGAAAGGACATAAATTTATGAACTATAAACATATTACCATACACGAGAGATGTTGTATAGCAAATTTCTTAGATCTAGGATGGAGCTTAAGAAAGATCGCAAAATATTTAAATAGAAATGCTTCTACAATTTCAAGAGAGATTAAAAGAAATTCTGTTAATGGAAAATACTTAGCACATATAGCAAATGAAGTTTATATCAGCAATAGAATAAATTGCGGAGCAAAAGGCAAATTAAATAACTCTAGATTAGTTGAGTATATAGAAAATGGTTTAAATGATACTTGGTCACCTGAGCAAATAGCCGGTAGGCTACGCCTAGATTATCAAGATGATAAATCGATGAGAGTAAGTTTTAAAACTATTTATCGTTGGATATATCAAAAGTTCATTGCAAAAGGTAATATAAATAAACTAAGAAGAAAAGGAAAATCTTTAAAACCTAAAGAAACAAGAGGCAAATTTAATATAGGTAAAAGCATTAAAGATAGACCTAAAGAGGTTAGAAAAAGAGAAACTGTAGGCCATTGGGAGCTAGATACTSAAACTCTCAAATAAAAGTTGTTACCTGCTCAGACTAATCATTATCTGAATATCTGGCTTGGTTTGTTAGTTGTAATTCTATAAATTAACCTACTGTTTAATTTTCAAAGTTCATTTTCAAGCAACCGTGTTGGCGCTCTTTATTCAACTTCTTTAGTTTACCAAAGTTGTTTTTCTTTGTCAACTTATTTTCTGAAGTTTTTTATTTATTTTTGTCCGCTTCTTAAGGACAAGTAATAATATATCATCTTTATTTTATATCGTCAATACTTTTTTAAAAGTTTTTTCAAATATTTTTTAATTATGTTTTTAATATCAAATTATGTATTATGATGTCCAAATTTAATCATTTTACTCATTTAAATCTGGACATCTATAAAGTAAATTTAATTAATCAACTTGAGTTAATAATCTTCTAGTTATATCTGATAACTTTAACTCTCCTAATTCTAAGTGAGCCATTGCTAAAACTAGTTTTATAGTATCATCTGAATTATCCCACTTATAAGCCCTAGCATTTATAATAACGTCTTCTGGCATATATTCTTCTAATTCCATAGCTAATTCATCAGCTAAAGTCATATATTCATCAAATAATTCTTCCTCATCTAAACTATCTAATTCATAATTTTCTTTTATAATTTCATTTAATAATTCTATACTTATACTTACTTGGTATGCTAATGTATCTTCTCTCTTACTACCTTTAGTTAAGTCTTTTTCTACGTTAAAATCGCTATTACCTTCTATAATATCTTTTATTTCGCTACTATCAATTATTTCATTTCCAAAAACTATGTACAAAGTATCATCTCCTCTTAAATCATTTAGCTATTGCTTCTATTAAGGATTCTTTTAAAGATTTTTTTATTCCCTTTTCTTTTGCAATTTTTATTAAATATCTATATCTAGATTTTTTTGCTTCTAAATTGTATATAGCAACATCAACTAATTCTGGATCACTAACAAATTGAAAAAAATTTTCAGCTGTTCTTACATCAGTTTTAGCTTTATTTATCTCTTTAATTATACTTTCTTTTTCCAGTTCTCTTTCAAGCTTTTTATTGCTTTTCATAATATCTCCTCCTAAATTCATATACATATATAAATTTAGACAAGTTTTGTATTTTATATACATTATTTGGAATTTAATCTAGTTAGTTATTTATATATTAAAAAACCTCTAGTGAATTTTCACTAGAGGTTAAACACTGGTGGGATTAACAGGGCTCGAACCTGTGACCCCCTGCTTGTAAGGCAGGTGCTCTCCCAGCTGAGCTATAATCCCGGATATATGGTGCGCCCAAAGGGACTCGAACCCCTAACCTTCTGATTCGTAGTCAGACACTCTATCCAGTTGAGCTATAGGCGCATCTATTAGTGGAGGCGACACCCAGATTCGAACTGGGGATCAAGGAGTTGCAGTCCACTGCCTTACCACTTGGCTATGTCGCCACTTTATATAAAAAAATTGGGGTGGATAATGAGAGTCGAACTCACGACCTCCAGAGCCACAATCTGGCGCTCTAACCAACTGAGCTATACCCACCACATATTGGTCGAGGTGAAGGGACTCGAACCCCCGGCCCCATGGTCCCAAACCACGTGCGCTACCAAACTGCGCTACACCTCGAAGTTTAAGTGGTGGACCATCAGGGACTCGAACCCCAGACCTACCGGTTATGAGCCGGGCGCTCTAACCAACTGAGCTAATGGTCCACATTAATTTGGTAGCGGTAACAGGAGTCGAACCTGTGACCTTTCGGGTATGAACCGAACGCTCTAGCCAACTAAGCTATACCGCCATAATAAAAATGGTGCCCAGAGGCGGAATCGAACCACCGACACGGGGATTTTCAGTCCCCTGCTCTACCGACTGAGCTATCTGGGCATTTGGCGGAGAGGGTGGGATTCGAACCCACGGTGCCGTTAAGCATCACTGGTTTTCAAGACCAGCTCCTTAAACCACTCGGACACCTCTCCACTTGGTGATCCATCCGCGACTCGAACGCGGGACACCCTGATTAAAAGTCAGGTGCTCTACCGACTGAGCTAATGGATCACATTATATTAAGTTGGCAGGGGATGCAGGACTCGAACCTACGCATGTAGCAGTCAAAGTGCTATGCCTTACCGACTTGGCGAATCCCCTATAAAGTGGTGAGCGCACAGGGATTCGAACCCCGGACACACGCCTTAGAAGGGCGTTGCTCTATCCAGCTGAGCTATGCACCCACATTATATTATTTGGAGCGGGAAACGAGATTCGAACTCGCGACTTTCACCTTGGCAAGGTGACGCTCTACCACTGAACTATTCCCGCATTGAAAGTAAAGTGGTGCGGATGAAGGGAGTCGAACCCCCACGCCGTAGGCGCCAGATCCTAAGTCTGGTGCGTCTGCCAATTCCGCCACATCCGCATTTTACTTTAATATATAGTTGGTGGAGGATGGTGGATTCGAACCACCGAAAGCAATGCTAACAGATTTACAGTCTGCCCCCTTTGGCCGCTCGGGAAATCCTCCACGTTGGAGCTGGTGATAGGAATCGAACCTACAACCTGCTGATTACAAGTCAGCTGCTCTACCGTTGAGCCACACCAGCATATGGCGGGAATAACAGWACNRTTCGAACCTGTGACCCATTGATTAACAGTCAATTGCTCTACCAACTGAGCCATATTCCCGCGATATTTAATTAAAGTTGGCGACCTGGAAGGGACTCGAACCCTCGACCTCCAGCGTGACAGGCTGGCATTCTAACCAGCTGAACTACCAGGCCGCGAATGGTGGGACTAACAGGGCTCGAACCTGTGACCCCCTGCTTGTAAGGCAGGTGCTCTCCCAGCTGAGCTATAGTCCCATAAGGTTTAATCTGGAGCGGGTGAAGGGGATCGAACCCTCACAGCCGGCTTGGAAGGCCGGAACTCTACCATTGAGCTACACCCGCATATTTAATTTGATATAAAGTGGTGGAGGATGGTGGATTCGAACCACCGAAAGCAATGCTAACAGATTTACAGTCTGCCCCCTTTGGCCGCTCGGGAAATCCTCCTTATTTGGAGCTGGTGATAGGAGTCGAACCTACAACCTGCTGATTACAAGTCAGCTGCTCTACCGTTGAGCCACACCAGCATATTGGCGGGAATAACAGGACTCGAACCTGTGACCCATTGATTAACAGTCAATTGCTCTACCAACTGAGCCATATTCCCGCGATATTTAATTAAAGTTGGCGACCTGGAAGAGACTCGAACCCTCGACCTCCAGCGTGACAGGCTGGCATTCTAACCAGCTGAACTACCAGGCCGCGAATGGTGGGACTAACAGGGCTCGAACCTGTGACCCCCTGCTTGTAAGGCAGGTGCTCTCCCAGCTGAGCTATAGTCCCATAAGGTTTAATCTGGAGCGGGTGAAGGGGATCGAACCCTCACAGCCGGCTTGGAAGGCCGGAACTCTACCATTGAGCTACACCCGCATATTTAATTTGATATAAAGTGGTGGAGGATGGTGGATTCGAACCACCGAAAGCAATGCTAACAGATTTACAGTCTGCCCCCTTTGGCCGCTCGGGAAATCCTCCACGTTGGAGCTGGTGATAGGAATCGAACCTACAACCTGCTGATTACAAGTCAGCTGCTCTGCCATTGAGCCACACCAGCATATTGGCGGGAATAACAGGACTCGAACCTGTGACCCAATGATTAACAGTCATTTGCTCTACCAACTGAGCCATATTCCCACAAAATTAAGTTTTGGCGACCTGGAAGGGACTCGAACCCTCGACCTCCAGCGTGACAGGCTGGCATTCTAACCAGCTGAACTACCAGGCCGCAAATGGTGGGACTAACAGGGCTCGAACCTGTGACCCCCTGCTTGTAAGGCAGGTGCTCTCCCAGCTGAGCTATAGTCCCATAAGGTTTAATCTGGAGCGGGTGAAGGGGATCGAACCCTCACAGCCGGCTTGGAAGGCCGGAACTCTACCATTGAGCTACACCCGCATATTTAATTGGTGACCCATAGGGGAATCGAACCCCTGTTACCGCCATGAAAGGGCGGTGTCTTGACCGCTTGACCAATGGGCCATATTTGTTTTTGGTTGCGGAGGCAAGACTCGAACTTGCGACCTTCGGGTTATGAGCCCGACGAGCTGCCAACTGCTCCACCCCGCGATGTTAAGGGTAAAAATGGTGCCGAAGACCGGAATCGAACCGGTACGAGAGGTAAGTCCCGCAGGATTTTAAGTCCTGTGCGTCTGCCAGTTCCGCCACTTCGGCATTCAATTTTTATGGAGGCGACACCCAGATTCGAACTGGGGATCAAGGAGTTGCAGTCCACTGCCTTACCACTTGGCTATGTCGCCGTAAATTGGTGATCCATCCGCGACTCGAACGCGGGACACCCTGATTAAAAGTCAGGTGCTCTACCGACTGAGCTAATGGATCAAAATATGGGGTGGATAATGAGAGTCGAACTCACGACCTCCAGAGCCACAATCTGGCGCTCTAACCAACTGAGCTATACCCACCATATTTTAATTTAAATGGTCGAGGTGAAGGGACTCGAACCCCCGGCCCCATGGTCCCAAACCACGTGCGCTACCAAACTGCGCTACACCTCGAAATATTTTTATTAAATTAAGTTGGTGGACCATCAGGGACTCGAACCCCGGACCTACCGGTTATGAGCCGGGCGCTCTAACCAACTGAGCTAATGGTCCACATTAATTTGGTAGCGGTAACAGGAGTCGAACCTGTGACCTTTCGGGTATGAACCGAACGCTCTAGCCAACTAAGCTATACCGCCACATTTATGGTGCCCAGAGGCGGAATCGAACCACCGACACGGGGATTTTCAGTCCCCTGCTCTACCGACTGAGCTATCTGGGCATTTGGCGGAGAGGGTGGGATTCGAACCCACGGTGCCGTTAAGCATCACTGGTTTTCAAGACCAGCTCCTTAAACCACTCGGACACCTCTCCGTATTGGTGATCCATCCGCGACTCGAACGCGGGACACCCTGATTAAAAGTCAGGTGCTCTACCGACTGAGCTAATGGATCAAATATTAATTTGGCAGGGGATGCAGGACTCGAACCTACGCATGTAGCAGTCAAAGTGCTATGCCTTACCGACTTGGCGAATCCCCTATATAAAGTG
>NZ_CP048741.1:2498695-2500193 GCF_018336475.1 Romboutsia sp. 13368 | reverse complement strand
TAGAAGGGCGTTGCTCTATCCAGCTGAGCTATGCACCCACATTATATATTGTTTGATTAAAGTGGTGCGGATGAAGGGAGTCGAACCCCCACGCCGTAGGCGCCAGATCCTAAGTCTGGTGCGTCTGCCAATTCCGCCACATCCGCATTTTACTTTAATATATAGTTGGTGGAGGATGGTGGATTCGAACCACCGAAAGCAATGCTAACAGATTTACAGTCTGCCCCCTTTGGCCGCTCGGGAAATCCTCCACGTTGGAGCTGGTGATAGGAATCGAACCTACAACCTGCTGATTACAAGTCAGCTGCTCTACCGTTGAGCCACACCAGCATATTGGCGGGAATAACAGGACTCGAACCTGTGACCCATTGATTAACAGTCAATTGCTCTACCAACTGAGCCATATTCCCGCGATATTTAATTAAAGTTGGCGACCTGGAAGGGACTCGAACCCTCGACCTCCAGCGTGACAGGCTGGCATTCTAACCAGCTGAACTACCAGGCCGCAAATGGTGGGACTAACAGGGCTCGAACCTGTGACCCCCTGCTTGTAAGGCAGGTGCTCTCCCAGCTGAGCTATAGTCGCATATTTAATTGGTGACCCATAGGGGAATCGAACCCCTGTTACCGCCGTGAAAGGGCGGTGTCTTGACCGCTTGACCAATGGGCCTCAACGTGGCTACGTGCTACTCTCCCAGGCGGTCGCCCACCAAGTACCATCGCCGCTAAAGAGCTTAACTTCTGTGTTCGGTATGGGAACAGGTGTATCCTCTTTGCTATAATAACCACATTATATGTTTGCCCTTTTCTTAAGGACAAGTATAATATTAACATTTTTAATTAATAATGTCAATACTTTTTATAAAGTTTTTTTCAAAGTTAATACTCTGAAAACTGCATATCATTTAATTTTCCATCATTATTTTGGTCAAGTCCTCGACCTATTAGTATCGATAAGCTAAATACATTACTGCACTTACACCTTCGACCTATCAACCAGGTAGTCTTCCTGGGGTCTTACCCTTACGGTGGGAAATCTTATCTTGAAGTTGGCTTCGCGCTTAGATGCTTTCAGCGCTTATCCATTCCGTACATAGCTACCCAGCCATGCCCTTGGCAGAACAACTGGTACACCAGAGGTACGTCCATCCCGGTCCTCTCGTACTAAGGACAGGTCTTCTCAAATTTCCTACGCCTGCGACGGATAGGGACCGAACTGTCTCACGACGTTCTGAACCCAGCTCGCGTACCACTTTAATGGGCGAACAGCCCAACCCTTGGGACCTACTACAGCCCCAGGATGTGATGAGCCGACATCGAGGTGCCAAACCTCCCCGTCGATGTGGACTCTTGGGGGAGATAAGCCTGTTATCCCCAGGGTAGCTTTTATCCGTTGAGCGATGGCCCTTCCATGCGGTACCACCGGATCACTAAGTCCGACTTTCGTCCTTGCTCGACCTGTATGTCTTGCAATCAAGCTTCCTTTTACCTTTACACT
>NZ_CP048741.1:2485759-2498687 GCF_018336475.1 Romboutsia sp. 13368 | reverse complement strand
GATTTTTGACCGTGCTGAGGAAACCTTTGAGCGCCTCCGTTACTTTTTAGGAGGCGACCGCCCCAGTCAAACTGCCCACCTGACGGTGTTCCAAGACCTGATTCAAGGCCTATGGTTAGGATCCCAGTACTACAAGGGTGGTATCCCAAGGATGACTCCACACAGACTGGCGTCCATGCTTCATAGTCTCCCACCTATCCTGTACATGTAGTACCAAGACCCAACGTCAAGCTACAGTAAAGCTCCATGGGGTCTTTCCGTCCTGTCGCAGGTACCCGGCATCTTCACCGGGATTACAATTTCACCGAGTCTATTGTTGAGACAGTGCCCAAATCGTTACGCCTTTCGTGCGGGTCGGAACTTACCCGACAAGGAATTTCGCTACCTTAGGACCGTTATAGTTACGGCCGCCGTTTACTGGGGCTTAAGTTCACTGCTTCGATTGCTCTAACAGATCCCCTTAACCTTCCAGCACCGGGCAGGCGTCAGCTCCTATACATCGTCTTGCGACTTAGCAGAAACCTGTGTTTTTGGTAAACAGTCGCTTGGGCCTATTCTCTGCGGCCTGTCATAGACAGGCACCCCTTCTCCCGAAGTTACGGGGTCATTTTGCCGAGTTCCTTAACAACAGTTCTCTGGCTGGCCTTAGGATACTCTCCTCACCCACCTGTGTCGGTTTGCGGTACAGGCACCTTTAACCTCGATAGAGACTTTTCTCGACAGTGTGAAATCAGCTACTTCGCTACTAAATTTCGCTCCGCATCACATCCTAGCATTATTCCTACGGATTTGCCTATAGGAACTGCCTCAATGCTTGCCCGTACATAACCAACAGTACGGTTAGCTTATCCTTCTGTGTCATCCCATTTCTCAAACGGTTATTGGTGGTACAGGAATATCAACCTGTTGTCCATCACCTACGCCTTTCGGCCTCGGCTTAGGTCCTGACTAACCCAGGGCGGACGAACCTTCCCCTGGAAACCTTGGGTTTACGGCCCGTGGGATTCTCACCCACGTCTCGCTACTCATGCCAACATTCTCACTCGTATACTGTCCACATGTCCTTACGGTCATGCTTCAGCCTGCATACGAAGCTCCCCTACCCATCATAAATGATGCCGTAGCTTCGGTAGTACGTTTTAGCCCCGGAAATTTTCGGCGCAGGATCACTCGACCAGTGAGCTATTACGCACTCTTTAAATGAGTGGCTGCTTCTAAGCCAACATCCTGGTTGTCTGTGCAATCCCACATCCTTTACCACTTAACGTACATTTAGGGACCTTAGCTGACGATCTGGGCTGTTGCCCTTTTGACTATGAATCTTATCACCCACAGTCTGACTCCCAAGTATAAGAATACGGCATTCGGAGTTTGATAGTCTTCGGTAAGTGCAATACCCCCTAGGACATTCAGTGCTCTACCTCCGCTTCTCTCAACCTTGAGGCTAGCCCTAAAGCTATTTCGGGGAGAACCAGCTATCTCCGGGCTCGATTGGAATTTCACCGCTATCCACAAGTCATCCCCGAGCTTTTCAACGCTCGTGGGTTCGGTCCTCCACGAAATTTTACTTTCGCTTCAACCTGCTCATGGATAGGTCGCCCGGTTTCGGGTCTACGCCAAGTAACTTAAATCGCCCATTTAAGACTCGCTTTCGCTACGGCTCCACACCTTAAGTGCTTAACCTTGCTACTTAACGTAACTCGTTGGCCCGTTCTACAAAAAGTACGCGGTCACACAAGTAATGTGCTCCCACAGCTTGTAAGTACAGGGTTTCAGGTTCTATTTCACTCCCCTCCCGGGGTTCTTTTCACCTTTCCCTCACGGTACTATGCGCTATCGGTCACTAGGTAGTATTTAGGCTTGGAGGATGGTCCCTCCTGCTTCCCACAGGGTTTCACGTGTCCCGTGGTACTCTGGATCATACTAGTATTTTTCTCGTTTTGACTACGTGGCTATTACACTTTATAGCGGAGCTTTCCAACTCTCTTCATCTACGATGACCTCTTCGTTTATGACGTGTCCGCAACCCCAACAAAGCAAGCTTTATTGGTTTGGCCTGTTCCGCTTTCGCTCGCCGCTACTTACGGAATCGAATTTTCTTTCTCTTCCTCCAGGTACTTAGATGTTTCAGTTCCCCGGGTTCCCCTCGCTAAGCTATGTATTCACTTAACGATACTTAGACATTACTCTAAGTGAGCTTCCTCATTCGGAAATCTTCGGATCAAAGTTTACGTGCAACTCCCCGAAGCTTATCGCAGCTTATCACGTCCTTCATCGGCTCCTAGTGCCAAGGCATCCGCCCTGCACCCTTAATAACTTGACCAGTTATTAAAGTTGTAATTTTTAAGACTTTTCTTGTCATATATGTTTAAAATGATGTCATATCACTAAATGTTATGCAGTTTTCAAAGTACTAATTGAGGAATGAACCCTCAAAATTAAACAGTAGGCAATTCTCCTTAGAAAAGAGGTGATCCAGCCGCACCTTCCGATACGGCTACCTTGTTACGACTTCACCCCAGTTATTGGTTTCACCTTCGACGGCCGCTTCCAAAAGGTTAGCAATCCGGCTTCGGGCGCCCCCAACTTCCGTGGTGTGACGGGCGGTGTGTACAAGACCCGGGAACGCATTCACCGCAGCATTCTGATCTGCGATTACTAGTAACTCCAGCTTCATGTAGGCGAGTTTCAGCCTACAATCCGAACTGAGAATGGCTTTAAGGGATTAGCTCCGCCTCACGACTTGGCTGCCCTCTGTACCACCCATTGTAGCACGTGTGTAGCCCTAAGCATAAGGGGCATGATGATTTGACGTCATCCCCACCTTCCTCCAGGTTATCCCTGGCAGTCCCTCTAGAGTGCCCAACTTAATGCTGGCAACTAAAGGCAAGGGTTGCGCTCGTTGCGGGACTTAACCCAACATCTCACGACACGAGCTGACGACAACCATGCACCACCTGTCACTTCTGTCCCCGAAGGGAAATCTCCGATTAGAAAACGTCGAGGGATGTCAAGCTTAGGTAAGGTTCTTCGCGTTGCTTCGAATTAAACCACATGCTCCGCTACTTGTGCGGGTCCCCGTCAATTCCTTTGAGTTTCACTCTTGCGAGCGTACTTCCCAGGCGGAGTACTTAATGCGTTAGCTGCGCCACCGAAGGGGGTAACCTCCGACAGCTAGTACTCATCGTTTACGGCGTGGACTACCAGGGTATCTAATCCTGTTTGCTCCCCACGCTTTCGTGCCTCAGTGTCAGTTACAGTCCAGAGAGCCGCCTTCGCAACTGGTGTTCCTCCTAATATCTACGCATTTCACCGCTACACTAGGAATTCCACTCTCCTCTCCTGCACTCAAGTTTCCCAGTTTCAAAGGCTTACTACGGTTGAGCCGTAGCCTTTCACCTCTGACTTAAGAAACCACCTACGCACCCTTTACGCCCAGTAATTCCGGATAACGCTAGCCCCCTACGTATTACCGCGGCTGCTGGCACGTAGTTAGCCGGGGCTTCCTCCTCAAGTACCGTCATTATCTTCCTTGAGGACAGAGCTTTACGACCCGAAGGCCTTCATCGCTCACGCGGCGTTGCTGCATCAGGCTTTCGCCCATTGTGCAATATTCCCCACTGCTGCCTCCCGTAGGAGTTTGGACCGTGTCTCAGTTCCAATGTGGCCGATCACCCTCTCAGGTCGGCTACTGATCGTCGCCTTGGTGAGCCATTACCTCACCAACTAGCTAATCAGACGCGGGTCCATCCTGTACCGCCGGAGCTTTGATACTTCTACCATGCGATAAAAGCATATTATCTCGTATTAGCATACCTTTCGGTATGTTATCCGTGTGTACAGGGCAGGTTACCCACGCGTTACTCACCCGTCCGCCGCTCTTCTCCGAAGAGAATCGCTCGACTTGCATGTGTTAGGCACGCCGCCAGCGTTCATCCTGAGCCAGGATCAAACTCTCATAATAAATTTGACTACCTGCTCAGATAAATCTAATTTGAATATCTGGCTTGGTTTGTTAGTTGTAATTCTATAAATTAACCTACTGTTTAATTTTCAAAGTTCATTTTCTACTTCTTTAGTTTAACAAAGTTGTTTTTCTTTGTCAACTTATTTTTTGAAGTTTTTTGTTTGTTTTTGTCCTTTTCTTAAGGACAAGTAATAATATATCATCTTTATTTTATATCGTCAATACTTTTTTAAAAGTTTTTTCAAATATTTTTTAATTATGTTTTTTAATATCAAATTATGTATTATGATGTCCAAATTTAATCATTTTACTCATTTAAATCTGGACATCTATAAAGTAAATTTAATTAATCAACTTGAGTTAATAATCTTCTAGTTATATCTGATAACTTTAACTCTCCTAATTCTAAATAACTTACGCCCTATTATATTCTCCATTTTCATCAAGTTTATACATGATATACTTATCATATTTTATCTTATTATATAACTAGTAATAAGCATCTTACTTAACTTTATCTTACTATTAATATCTAACTAAAAAAGAATTAGTATAGCACTTATATATAAATAAAATAACTATCTACTAATTCTTCTTTTATATTATTTTTGTAATAGACTCTCTATCCTATTTAAATCAAATCCTAATACATGTTCTCCATCTATAAGTATAACAGGAATAGACATATACCCCATTCTTATTAACTCTCTTTTAGCTTCTAGGTCCTTAGATATATTATATTCTTTAAATTCTATATTTTTATTTTTTAAATATTCTTTAGCTTTAATACATTGTATACATGTATCACTAGTATATATCTCTACATTTTTCATTTCATCTACCTCCTAAATATTATAATACTTGTAATTTTTTTTTTATTATATTAGATTATTATTATCATATATCCGTTAATAATAATTTAATATAATAATATGCAATTTTTTACTTTTATAAAGTATAATTAATAATACATAAATTTGTGTTATTGTTCAATATAACTCTATCATATTAGGAGGAATTTTTATGAGCAAAAAAGTGCTAATTATGTCAGCGTCTACCGGTGGAGGACATAATAGAGCTGCTCGAGCAATAAAAGAAGAGCTTGAAAGCCGAACTATAGATAGTATGTCTATAGAGTGTGAAATTGTAGATAGTTTAAAGTTAGTTAACAATACAATGGACAAAGTTATTTCTAGAGGATATGAAAAATCTGCTATATATACACCTAAAGCATACGGTAGTGTATATAGACTTTCAGAAACTAACCTTGCCTCTAAAAATGAATTTAAGGCAAATCCACTTACATCACTAATGGCTAAAAAATTTAGGCATTTATTAAATGATAAGAAACCTGATTTAATTATAGGAACTCATCCATTTCCTATGATAGCCCTTAGTACATTAAAAAAGAATAAACACACTCTTAGTTTAAGTAGAAGTGAAAGTTTTTATAAATCTAGTAATATAGATATACCACCTATGGTATCTGTTTTAACTGACTATACAACTCATTCTACATGGATTCAAAACGAAATTGATTATTACATAGTTGGTCATGAATATGTTAAAGAATTACTAGTTTATGAAGGTGTCGATACTGAAAAAGTTAAAGCTTTTGGAATTCCAGTTGAAAAATCTTTCTTAGAACATAGAGATAAGGATACTGTACTTAATGAACTAGGTTTATCTCCTGATAAATTAACTGTATTACTTATGGGTGGAAGTTTCGGTGCCGGTAATATAAAAGAAACCTTAGAAGAGTTACTTACTGTAGATAGAGATTTCCAAATATTAGTAATATCTGGTAGAAACGATCATCTAAAGGAGAAGCTATCAAAAATGTTAGATTCTACTGTACATAATAAAAATATTTGTTTATTGGGATATACAAATAAAATGAACGATATATTAGCTTCTATTGATGTATTAATTTCAAAACCTGGTGGTCTTACTACTACAGAAGCATTACTAAATGATGTTCCTATGATTGTACCATATTGTATTCCTGGACAAGAAGAGGAAAACTTAGACTTCTTAACTAATTGTGGTGCTGCACTTAGAACAACTAAAAAGTATAGCTTACCAGTTTTATTAAAAGTTCTTATAGATGATCCTTCTAGGTTAGATGCGCTTAGAAATAATATAAAATCTATAAGAAAATCTGATTCTGCTATTAATATATCTAATTTAGTTGTAGATATATTAAGCGATGATAATTAGCTGTATATTATAAATAAGTATAATTTTTATAATATAAAAAAGAGCCTAAAATAATTTAAATAAAAAAGAGCCTAAAATAATTTATTATTTGGCTCTTTTTTACTGTAAAATATTTAATTTAATATCTAGGTTCATAAAAATCTTCTTCATAATCATATTGATAGTTCTTATAGTTATTTCTAAATTCACTATTTACATTATTTGAAGATTTCTTTGACTTTTTCTTAATAATAGCATCTATATCTATATTATTTAATTTCTTTTCTTCTGATATAGAATTCTTTTTTTTCATAGCTTTATACTTTTCTAAAGTCATCGTTGTTTTCATATTACACTCCTCTTAAAATATAAAAAACGAGGCATATACCTCGATTTTTATATTTCTCTTCTACCTTCTAAAGCTTTCGATATAGTAACTTCATCTGCATACTCTAAATCTCCACCTACAGGTAGACCATGTGCTATTCTTGTAACTTTTATTCCCATTGGTTTTAAAAGTCTTGCTATGTACATAGCTGTTGCTTCCCCTTCTATTGTTGGGTTAGTAGCCATAATTATTTCTCTTACATCTTGTGTTCCTAATCTTTGTATAAGCTCTTTTATCTTTATCATATCTGGTCCTATACCATCCATAGGAGATATAACACCATTTAATACGTGATATTGGCCTTTAAATTCTCTAGTTCTTTCCATTGCAGCTACATCTCTTGGATCTTCTACAACACATATTACACTAGCATCTCTATTTTTATTAGAACACATACTACAAGGATCTGTATCTGTTATATTACAACAAACAGAACAATATCTTATTTCTCTTTTAGCCTCTATTATGGCCTTAGATAAAGCTTCTACATCATTAGTATTCATATTTATAATATGGAATGCTAATCTTTGAGCTGTTTTTCTTCCAACTCCAGGAAGCTTTGAAAATTCTTCTATAAGCCTTGTTATAGGCCCTGTGTAAACTTGCATATAATCACCTACTAGAATAATCCTGGTATATTCATTCCTCCAGTTACTTTACTCATTTGACTTGATTGCATTTCATCAACACTTCTTAATGCTTCATTAACAGCACTTAAAACTAAATCTTGTAACATTTCTATATCATCTGGATCAACTACTTCTGGTTTTATGTTTATATCTATTAATTCTTTCTTACCATTAACCTTTACAGTAACAGCTCCTCCACCAACAGAAGACTCTATTTCCTTTGCTTCTAACTCAGCTTGCATTTTTTGCATATTTTCTTGCATCTTTTGAGCTTGCTTTAATAAATTATTCATATTTCCAGGCATCATTCCGCCTCCAAAACCTCTTTTAGCCATAACTAAAATCCTCCTTTAAAAATTTGTCTATATTTTATTATTATATCATAATCTTTTTTATTATTAATCTTGTTTTTCTTCATTATCCTTTATTTCAAGTATATCTTCTTTAACTAAAGATTTTAACAATTTTTCACCTTCATCTATCTTCTCATTCTTTATCTCAAGTTCTATATTCTTTACTTCGGATTCTAATATTATTTTTATACTAAAGCTTCTATTTATAGTTTCCCTTATCATTTGCTCTATATATGATATAGTCTCTGGATTGCTTAATCTCTTCTTAGCAAATTCAAATCCATGTCCATAAATTATATATAAATTATTATTATGAACATTAAATCCACTTACATCTCCCAATAAGAAATATACTGGCATTTGTTTATTTACTTTATCTTCTTTTATTTTTTGTCTTATCTTTTGCCAAGATGATTCTACTAATTTAACATCTTCACTTTTTACATTTTCATAAACTACTTCTTCATGTTCTTCTTCTACAACTATTTCATTAGAATGTATATTATTTTCACTTAAATTTACCTTTATATTCCCGCTCTCAATAGTTTTCTCTAAATTTTCTATCCTTTTTATCAATGCTTCTTTACTTTCATCAAACATAGGTTGTGCAATTTTCATCATAGTTACTTCTGCTAATACTCTTGGATTTGATGATACTTTCATGTTATCTTGAGTTTCTGATAATATATTTAATATTCTTATTAAATCATTAACTTCTACAACCTTAGATTGATCTTTTAATAGCTTTATAGTTTCTTCTGGTAATGATATTATTTCATCTAGCTCTGTAGATACCTTACATACCATTAAGTTTCTAAAGTGGTCTATTAAATCATTGATTAAATTTCTTATATCTTTTCCCCATACAACAAATTCATTTAATATTTGAAGTGATTTTTTTGTATCTTGATCTATTATAGATTGTGCCATTTCAAATAATTGTTCAATATTTACAGTTCCTAATAATTCTACTGCATCTTTGTATTCTATTTTATTATCTGAAAAAGATATACATTGGTCTAATATACTAAGAGCATCTCTTAACGCCCCTTGAGAGTTTCTTGCTATTAGATTAAGTGCCTTTTCTTCTACTTCTATATTTTCTTCATCACAAATTTTTTGCATTCTAGTAGTCATATCTTTAACAGTAACTCTTTTGAAATCAAATCTCTGACATCTTGATAATATAGTTGCTGGTATTTTATGTGGCTCTGTAGTAGCCAGTATAAATATAACATATGATGGTGGCTCTTCTAATGTCTTTAATAATGCGTTAAATGCACCTTGAGAAAGCATATGAACCTCATCTATTATATAAACTTTATACTTTGCTTTAGCAGGAGAATACTTAACATTCTCTCTA
Organism: Romboutsia sp. 13368; assembly: GCF_018336475.1. Taxonomy (GTDB): domain Bacteria; phylum Bacillota; class Clostridia; order Peptostreptococcales; family Peptostreptococcaceae; genus Romboutsia. The sequence continues at coordinate 2,489,788 of NZ_CP048741.1, read as the reverse complement.
AGCTCTCTTATATCGTCTACACTATTATTAGATGCTGCATCTATCTCTACTACATCCATAATATTATCATTTAATATATCTCTACAAACGTCACACTCATTACAAGGTTCTTGATTAACACTATTTTCACAGTTAACAGCTCTAGCAAATATCTTTGCTGTTGATGTTTTACCTGTTCCCCTTGTCCCTGAAAATAAATAAGCATGACCTACATTATTATTCTCTATCTGATTCTTTAATGTTCTTATAATATGTTCTTGACCTACAACATCTTCAAAGTTTTGAGGTCTATACGATCTATATAAGGCTTTATGCATTCCTCTCTCTCCTTAATTTAAAAATCAATCTAATATATTAATTTCCTATATCTTGAAATATTATATCATTATCTTTAATAAAGTTATATAAATTAAAATTTTGCATATTAAAAAAATCCCTATTAAAGGGATTCTATTTTATATATTAAATGCTGTACACCATCTATTGACTTTGACTTACAAGCGTTACCTAAACAGTTAGCTCGGCTTAGGCACCCCTACGGCACACGAAAGTGATCACTTACCGCTGCTTCCTTCCGGATCTGACGGGGTTCATGAGTTTCCGTTGCGTAGGACCTAAACGTCAACACCACTTATTTAGGGCAGCCTTACAAGACAAAGCCTCTAGATGGAATTCAATCCTGCTATAGCGGATTGCAGGTTACAGGGCACCGCTACCTCCCCATCTAGTACAGCAAAATTACAACCATATTTAAATTATTCTCTGGCGGAGAGTATGGGATTCGAACCCATGATACGCTTTTGACGTATACTCACTTTCCAGGCGAGCGCCTTCGACCATCTCGACCAACTCTCCATATTATCTTTTCCTTAATTTCTTAAAAAATTCTTGTAATATATTAGAGCATTCTTCTTGTAGTATACCAAATGTGGTCTCGATATTATTGTCTTTATAATAATCTATTTTAAATTCATGTTGTTTTTCTGTATATGAATTTTTTATATGTTTAGTTCCAATTATAAGTTTTTTTATTCTAGAATGAACTATTGCTCCACTACACATAATACATGGCTCCATTGTTACATATAAGTCACAATCAACTAATCTCCAACCACCTAATTTTTCTGAAGCTTGTCTTATAGCTAAGACCTCTGCATGAGCTGTACAATCGTTTAATGTTTCTGTTAAGTTATGTGCTCTTGCTATAATCTCATTATTTTTTACTATTATAGCTCCTATAGGTGTTTCACCTTTTTCATATGCCTTATGTGCTTCTTTTAAAGCCTCTTTCATATAATGCGAGTTTTCCATTGGTCCTCCTAAAACTTATAACAAGTTTATATTATCACAGTTTATTTTATATTTCAACTGAAATTTAAATATTCGACCTATAATATAAGTTCAAATTTATTTAATCCTCAATACTGTATTAGCATAATATAATGCATATCCATATATATCTTTTTAATTTACAAGTGTATTAAAGATATATAATAACGATAATATAAAAAGTAATACAAAAACTAAACACTTCTCGATATTTATTATAGAATATATTATTTTTATATTATCAAAATTATATATTCTATATTTATTAAAACTATAGATGTAAATAACGCTAGCTTAGAATCAATATTTTTACTCATTCTAATATCTCCTTTAATATTTAATACTATATTCTATTAAAAGAGTGTTCCATCATAGAACTAAGTAATATAATTTTTCAGATTAATAATTTTAAAATATATCTCTTTAATATATTCTAAAAATTAAAGGAGAGTATTTTTAAATACTCTCCTTATTATATTAACTATATCTTATAATTCATTTTTCTTTATAACATCTACACCCATGTATGGTCTTAATACTTCTGGAACAACTACTGATCCATCAGCTTGTTGATAGTTTTCTAATATAGCAGCTAATGTTCTTCCTACTGCTAATCCTGAACCATTTAATGTATGAACGTATTCAGCTTTAGATTTCTTATCTCTCTTGAATCTTATGCCAGCTCTTCTAGCTTGGAAATCTTCAAAGTTTGAACAAGAAGATATTTCAACATATCTATTGTAACTTGGCATCCATACTTCTAAGTCATATTTAAATGCTGCAGTAAATCCTAAGTCTCCTGTACATATTCTAACTACTCTGTATGGTAATCCTAATAATTGTAACATTCTTTCTGCATCGTTAGTTAATTTTTCTAATTCTTCATAAGAATTTTGAGGATCACAGAATTTAACTAATTCAACTTTATTGAATTGATGTTGTCTTACTAATCCTCTTGTATCTCTACCAGCAGATCCTGCTTCAGATCTGAAACATGGAGTGTACGCACAATATTTTATAGGTAATTGATCTGCAGTTAATATTTCATCTCTATGTATATTAGTTACTGGAACCTCTGCTGTTGGTATTAAGAAGTATTCTGCTCCTTCTATTTTAAACATATCTTCTTCAAACTTTGGTAATTGTCCTGTTCCTATGAAACTTGCTCTATTTGCCATGAAAGGAGGTAAAACTTCTGTATATCCATGCTCTTCTGTATGAGTATTTAAGAAGAAGTTTATTATAGCTCTTTCAAGTCTAGCTCCTAATCCTTTGTATAAAGTAAATCTTGAACCAGTTATTTTACCAGCTGTTTCGAAATCTAATATTCCTAAACCTGTACCTATATCCCAGTGTGCTTTACCTTCGAAATCAAACTTTGGAGTTTCTCCCCATTGTCTTATCTCAATGTTATCTTCATCTGTAGTTCCTTGTGGAACATCTGGATGAGGAACATTAGGGATTCTCATTAAGTTGTATTCCATTTCAGCTTCAACTGTTCTAACTTGCTCATCTATAGCTTTTATCTTATCTGATAATTCTTTTAATTGAGCTTTTGCAGCATCTACATCTTTGCCTTCTTTTATAAGTTGAGGTATTTTCTTAGATTCTACATTTAACTCATTTTTCATTACTTCAACTTCTTTAAGTAACTCTCTTCTCTTATCATCTAATGCAACTACAGCATCTAAATCAAATTCTTTTTCCCCTCTTCTATCCATTGCTTTTTTTATGTCTTCTAAATTTTCTCTTATTCTTTTTATATCTAACATTCTACTTCCTCCTTTATTTATTTTTTATAGATATATTTAAATATTTAAAATTTTTAGCTCGCTTAATATTTTATGTACATATTTTAATAACGTTATCTTATTTGTTTTTTATAAATACCTATTCTAAAACAATTAATTACAATAAAAAAAGACCTTCTATCCCCTATAAAAAGGGACGAAAGTCTTTACTCCGCGTTGCCACCCTAATTGACCATACAATATTATGTATAGTCCTCTCAATCCTGTAACGTAGGTATACGTCTAATCTTACTATTCTTTCCGACTAGAAGCTCCAGAATAGATTCAAAAATCATTGTAATGAGTTCTCACCAACCACTCACTCTCTGAATACAAACATATCTTTTACTATTTTCCTTCAAAGCTTTTAAACTAATTGTTTTATTTGATAATCATTATATTATATATAATACCATCTTTCAATAGTATTATTCAAACTTTTTATTATTTTATTTCGACCTATTCTATCAAATTCTAATTTATTTTAGATATATTTATACAGAATAATTCTATATATTTGTATATATATTATTATTCTATATAAATTTTAAGTATTYGAAAAAAATGAATAACCTAATATATTAAAAAATTAAAATAATTAATATGTTGTGCTAGTTGCTTTACTCAACATATTGAAATCACTAGATATTATTTGAAAAATAGTTAAATATACGTTACTATAACCTAGTATTTGCAATGATTTTATTTAACTAGCACAACGAGTTAATTAATGAAAAATTATAAATTAAAAACAATAATCTTTAAACACTATTTTGTTAGTTAATAATATATAGCCAATAAAATAAATTAAGTAAAATAATATAGCAAAATTAATCAATATTTAGATAAAACTACTGATAAAACAAAGAGGATTAAGAKATATTAGCATAGAAAGTTTAGCGTTAGATCG
>NZ_CP048741.1:2482445-2485056 GCF_018336475.1 Romboutsia sp. 13368 | reverse complement strand
CAMAATAAAAAAAGATTACGTGGCTACGTCTTACTCTCCCAGGAGGTTGCCCTCCAAGTACCATCAGCGCTAAAGAGCTTAACTTCTGTGTTCGGAATGGGAACAGGTGTATCCTCTTTGCTATAATAACCACATAATCTTTCGATTAACTTATGTATTAAGTTTTAGAGTTAGTACTCTAAAAACTGAATAACATTTAATAATGAATCATTTATTGGTCAAGTCCTCGACCTATTAGTATCGATAAGCTAAATACATTACTGCACTTACACCTTCGACCTATCAACCAGGTAGTCTTCCTGGGGTCTTACCCTTACGGTGGGAAATCTTATCTTGAAGTTGGCTTCGCGCTTAGATGCTTTCAGCGCTTATCCATTCCGTACATAGCTACCCAGCCATGCCCTTGGCAGAACAACTGGTACACCAGAGGTACGTCCATCCCGGTCCTCTCGTACTAAGGACAGGTCTTCTCAAATTTCCTACGCCTGCGACGGATAGGGACCGAACTGTCTCACGACGTTCTGAACCCAGCTCGCGTACCACTTTAATGGGCGAACAGCCCAACCCTTGGGACCTACTACAGCCCCAGGATGTGATGAGCCGACATCGAGGTGCCAAACCTCCCCGTCGATGTGGACTCTTGGGGGAGATAAGCCTGTTATCCCCAGGGTAGCTTTTATCCGTTGAGCGATGGCCCTTCCATGCGGTACCACCGGATCACTAAGTCCGACTTTCGTCCTTGCTCGACCTGTATGTCTTGCAATCAAGCTTCCTTTTGCCTTTACACTCTTCGCACGATTTCCGACCGTGCTGAGGAAACCTTTGAGCGCCTCCGTTACTTTTTAGGAGGCGACCGCCCCAGTCAAACTGCCCACCTGACGGTGTTCCAAGACCTGATTCAAGGCCTATGGTTAGGATCCCAGTACTACAAGGGTGGTATCCCAAGGATGACTCCACGCAAACTGGCGTTCACGCTTCATAGTCTCCCACCTATCCTGTACATGTAGTACCAAGACCCAATGTCAAGCTACAGTAAAGCTCCATGGGGTCTTTCCGTCCTGTCGCAGGTAACCGGCATCTTCACCGGTATTACAATTTCACCCAGTCTGTTGTTGAGACAGTGCCCAAATCGTTACGCCTTTCGTGCGGGTCGGAACTTACCCGACAAGGAATTTCGCTACCTTAGGACCGTTATAGTTACGGCCGCCGTTTACTGGGGCTTAAGTTCACTGCTTCGATTGCTCTAACAGATCCCCTTAACCTTCCAGCACCGGGCAGGCGTCAGCTCCTATACATCGTCTTGCGACTTAGCAGAAACCTGTGTTTTTGGTAAACAGTCGCTTGGGCCTATTCTCTGCGGCCTGTCATAGACAGGCACCCCTTCTCCCTAAGTTACGGGGTCATTTTGCCGAGTTCCTTAACAATAGTTCTCTCGCTGGCCTTAGGATACTCTCCTCACCCACCTGTGTCGGTTTACGGTACGGGCGCCTTTAAACTCGATAGAAGCTTTTCTTGACAGTGTGAAATCAGCTACTTCGCCCCGAAGGGCTTACCCATCGTATCCTAGCATTATCTAGACGGATTTGCCTATCTAGACTGCCTCAATACTTAGCCACACAATAACCAACAGTGTGGTTAGCTTATCCTACTGTGTCACTCCATCTCTCAAACGCTTATTGGCGGTACAGGAATATCAACCTGTTGTCCATCACCTACGCCTTTCGGCCTCGGCTTAGGTCCCGACTAACCCAGGGCGGACGAACCTTCCCCTGGAAACCTTGGGTTTACGGCCCGTGGGATTCTCACCCACGTCTCGCTACTCATGCCAACATTCTCACTCGTATACTGTCCACATGTCCTTACGGTCATGCTTCAGCCTGCATACGAAGCTCCCCTACCCATCATAAATGATGCCGTAGCTTCGGTAGTACGTTTTAGCCCCGGAAATTTTCGGCGCAGGATCACTCGACCAGTGAGCTATTACGCACTCTTTAAATGAGTGGCTGCTTCTAAGCCAACATCCTGGTTGTCTGTGCAATCCCACATCCTTTACCACTTAACGTACATTTAGGGACCTTAGCTGACGATCTGGGCTGTTGCCCTTTTGACTATGAATCTTATCACCCACAGTCTGACTCCCAAGTATAAGAATACGGCATTCGGAGTTTGATAGTCTTCGGTAAGTGCAATACCCCCTAGGACATTCAGTGCTCTACCTCCGCTTCTCTCAACCTTGAGGCTAGCCCTAAAGCTATTTCGGGGAGAACCAGCTATCTCCGGGCTCGATTGGAATTTCACCGCTATCCACAAGTCATCCCCGAGCTTTTCAACGCTCGTGGGTTCGGTCCTCCACGAAATTTTACTTTCGCTTCAACCTGCTCATGGATAGGTCGCCCGGTTTCGGGTCTACGACATGCAACTTAATCGCCCATTTAAGACTCGCTTTCGCTACGGCTCCACACCTTAAGTGCTTAACCTTGCTGCATATCGTAACTCGTTGGCCCGTTCTACAAAAAGTACGCGGTCACACAAGTAATGTGCTCCCACAGCTTGTAAGTGCAGGGTTTCAGGTTCTCTTTCACTCCCCTCCCGGGGTTCTTTTCACCTTTCC
>NZ_CP048741.1:2435038-2482439 GCF_018336475.1 Romboutsia sp. 13368 | reverse complement strand
AATATTTGCTAAGTGAGTTTGCCATCTCCAGTCTTCTCCTGGTGTTAAAGATGTTGAAGCAAACACTCCATCTATTCCTAATTGATCTTTTTTAGATTGCATATCTTCTGCAACTTCTTTTAATTTTGCATAGTTATTTATTTCATCCATTGATTTAGCTTTTGCACCATCTAACGCAAAATATTTATCCATTATAGCTTGGTTATATATTATACCGTATCCTTCTTCAACATATGGTATTCCATATACTCCATTTTCATTTTTTACAGCCATATCTTGATTTAATAAATCTTTGTAAAGTTGTGTCTCTGTTAAATCTGCACAGTATTCTTTCCATGCTTCATATCCAACTGGACCGTTTATTTGGAATAATGTTGGTGCATCTTTTTTAGCTATTTCTGATTTTAATGTTTGTTCATAAGTACCACTTGCAGCTGTTACTACTTTTACTGGAACCCCTGTTTCCTTTTCATAATCCTCAGCTATCTTTTTCCATTGTTCTTCTGATTCTGGCTTAAAGTTTAAGTAATAAACAGATCCTTTACCATCATCATTTGCTGCACTCTCATCAGAAGATGATGAACAACCTGTTAATGCAGCAGTTGTTAAAACTGCTGATAAAGCAATAGTTACAAACTTTTTCAATTTAACCACTATAAATACCCCCTTATTTTATCTTGAATTATATTGAAAATTTCATTGGCAACGTTACCGAAACCACTCTGATAACATTTTCCCTGTCCACTTAAATACTAGCACCTTGTCTTTTGAAAATCAACAAATTATTTAAATATCTATTTCTATTTATAATTTTAATATCTAACTACTATATACTTATTTAATATTTATCTTCCAGATATCTTCATTATATTGGACTATAGTTCTATCTGAAGAAAAATATCCTATTTTCCCTATGTTAATAAATATTTTTTTAGCCCAACTTTTTCTATTCTCATATTCTTCAAATACTTCTTCTTTCTTAGTACAATATTCCTCAAAATCTAACAATATCATAAACCAATCTTTTATTAATGTTTCTTTGTAAAAAATAAAAAAGACATAGATAAAATCTATGTCTTAAGAAATAAAAAAAGATTACGTGGCTACGTCTTACTCTCCCAGGCGGTCGCCCACCAAGTACCATCAGCGCTAAAGAGCTTAACTTCTGTGTTCGGTATGGGAACAGGTGTATCCTCTTTGCTATAATAACCACATTATATGTTTGCCCTTTTCTCAAGGACAAGTATAATATTAACATTTTCGATTAATAATGTCAATACTTTTTATAAAGTTTTTTCAAAGTTAATACTCTGAAAACTATATCCCATTGCTCAAATCATTTATTGGTCAAGTCCTCGACCTATTAGTATCGATAAGCTAAATACATTACTGCACTTACACCTTCGACCTATCAACCAGGTAGTCTTCCTGGGGTCTTACCCTTACGGTGGGAAATCTTATCTTGAAGTTGGCTTCGCGCTTAGATGCTTTCAGCGCTTATCCATTCCGTACATAGCTACCCAGCCATGCCCTTGGCAGAACAACTGGTACACCAGAGGTACGTCCATCCCGGTCCTCTCGTACTAAGGACAGGTCTTCTCAAATTTCCTACGCCTGCGACGGATAGGGACCGAACTGTCTCACGACGTTCTGAACCCAGCTCGCGTACCACTTTAATGGGCGAACAGCCCAACCCTTGGGACCTACTACAGCCCCAGGATGTGATGAGCCGACATCGAGGTGCCAAACCTCCCCGTCGATGTGGACTCTTGGGGGAGATAAGCCTGTTATCCCCAGGGTAGCTTTTATCCGTTGAGCGATGGCCCTTCCATGCGGTACCACCGGATCACTAAGTCCGACTTTCGTCCTTGCTCGACCTGTATGTCTTGCAATCAAGCTTCCTTTTGCCTTTACACTCTTCGCACGATTTCCGACCGTGCTGAGGAAACCTTTGAGCGCCTCCGTTACTTTTTAGGAGGCGACCGCCCCAGTCAAACTGCCCACCTGACGGTGTTCCAAGACCTGATTCAAGGCCTATGGTTAGGATCCCAGTACTACAAGGGTGGTATCCCAAGGATGACTCCACACAGACTGGCGTCCATGCTTCATAGTCTCCCACCTATCCTGTACATGTAGTACCAAGACCCAACGTCAAGCTACAGTAAAGCTCCATGGGGTCTTTCCGTCCTGTCGCAGGTACCCGGCATCTTCACCGGAATTACAATTTCACCGAGTCTATTGTTGAGACAGTGCCCAAATCGTTACGCCTTTCGTGCGGGTCGGAACTTACCCGACAAGGAATTTCGCTACCTTAGGACCGTTATAGTTACGGCCGCCGTTTACTGGGGCTTAAGTTCACTGCTTCGGATAAATCCTAACAGATCCCCTTAACCTTCCAGCACCGGGCAGGCGTCAGCTCCTATACATCGTCTTGCGACTTAGCAGAAACCTGTGTTTTTGGTAAACAGTCGCTTGGGCCTATTCTCTGCGGCCTGTCATAGACAGGCACCCCTTCTCCCTAAGTTACGGGGTCATTTTGCCGAGTTCCTTAACAATAGTTCTCTCGCTGGCCTTAGGATACTCTCCTCACCCACCTGTGTCGGTTTACGGTACGGGCGCCTTTAAACTCGATAGAAGCTTTTCTTGACAGTGTGAAATCAGCTACTTCGCCCCGAAGGGCTTACCCATCGTATCCTAGCATTATCTAGACGGATTTGCCTATCTAGACTGCCTCAATACTTAGCCACACAATAACCAACAGTGTGGTTAGCTTATCCTACTGTGTCACTCCATCTCTCAAACGCTTATTGGCGGTACAGGAATATCAACCTGTTGTCCATCACCTACGCCTTTCGGCCTCGGCTTAGGTCCCGACTAACCCAGGGCGGACGAACCTTCCCCTGGAAACCTTGGGTTTACGGCCCGTGGGATTCTCACCCACGTCTCGCTACTCATGCCAACATTCTCACTCGTATACTGTCCACATGTCCTTACGGTCATGCTTCAGCCTGCATACGAAGCTCCCCTACCCATCATAAATGATGCCGTAGCTTCGGTAGTACGTTTTAGCCCCGGAAATTTTCGGCGCAGGATCACTCGACCAGTGAGCTATTACGCACTCTTTAAATGAGTGGCTGCTTCTAAGCCAACATCCTGGTTGTCTGTGCAATCCCACATCCTTTACCACTTAACGTACATTTAGGGACCTTAGCTGACGATCTGGGCTGTTGCCCTTTTGACTATGAATCTTATCACCCACAGTCTGACTCCCAAGTATAAGAATACGGCATTCGGAGTTTGATAGTCTTCGGTAAGTGCAATACCCCCTAGGACATTCAGTGCTCTACCTCCGCTTCTCTCAACCTTGAGGCTAGCCCTAAAGCTATTTCGGGGAGAACCAGCTATCTCCGGGCTCGATTGGAATTTCACCGCTATCCACAAGTCATCCCCGAGCTTTTCAACGCTCGTGGGTTCGGTCCTCCACGAAATTTTACTTTCGCTTCAACCTGCTCATGGATAGGTCGCCCGGTTTCGGGTCTACGACATGCAACTTAATCGCCCATTTAAGACTCGCTTTCGCTACGGCTCCACACCTTAAGTGCTTAACCTTGCTACTTAACGTAACTCGTTGGCCCGTTCTACAAAAAGTACGCGGTCACACAAGTAATGTGCTCCCACAGCTTGTAAGTACAGGGTTTCAGGTTCTATTTCACTCCCCTCCCGGGGTTCTTTTCACCTTTCCCTCACGGTACTATGCGCTATCGGTCACTAGGTAGTATTTAGGCTTGGAGGATGGTCCCTCCTGCTTCCCACAGGGTTTCACGTGTCCCGTGGTACTCTGGATCATACTAGTATTTTTCTCATTTTGACTACGTGGCTATTACACTTTATAGCGGAGCTTTCCAACTCTCTTCATCTACGATATCTTTCCATGTCGTATGTCCGCAACCCCAACGAAGTAAACTTCATTGGTTTGGCCTGTTCCGCGTTCGCTCGCCGCTACTTACGGAATCGAATTTCTTTCTCTTCCTCCGGGTACTTAGATGTTTCAGTTCCCCGGGTTCCCCTCGCTAAGCTATGTATTCACTTAACGATACTTAGACATTACTCTAAGTGAGTTTCCTCATTCGGAAATCTTCGGATCAAAGTTTACGTGCAACTCCCCGAAGCTTATCGCAGCTTATCACGTCCTTCATCGGCTCCTAGTGCCAAGGCATCCGCCCTGCACCCTTAATAACTTGACCAGTTATTAAAAGAATTGTAATTTTTAAGACTTTTCTTGTCATATATGTTTAAAATGATGTCATATCACTAAATGTTATGCAGTTTTCAAAGTACTAATTGAGGAATGAACCCTCAAAATTAAACAGTAGGCAATTCTCCTTAGAAAGGAGGTGATCCAGCCGCACCTTCCANATTTTATTTTAACAACCAATTATATTTTATAATATATGTCGAAGTTTGTCAATAGAGTTTTTAATTTTTATTAAGAACCCTCAAAATTAAACAGTAGGTAATTCTCCTTAGAAAGGAGGTGATCCAGCCGCACCTTCCGATACGGCTACCTTGTTACGACTTCACCCCAGTTATTGGTTTCACCTTCGACGGCCGCTTCCAAAAGGTTAGCTAACCGGCTTCGGGCGCCCCCAACTCCCATGGTGTGACGGGCGGTGTGTACAAGACCCGGGAACGCATTCACCGCAGCATTCTGATCTGCGATTACTAGTAACTCCAGCTTCATGTAGGCGAGTTTCAGCCTACAATCCGAACTGAGAATGGCTTTAAGGGATTAGCTCCGCCTCACGACTTGGCTGCCCTCTGTACCACCCATTGTAGCACGTGTGTAGCCCTAAGCATAAGGGGCATGATGATTTGACGTCATCCCCACCTTCCTCCAGGTTATCCCTGGCAGTCCCTCTAGAGTGCCCAACTTAATGCTGGCAACTAAAGGCAAGGGTTGCGCTCGTTGCGGGACTTAACCCAACATCTCACGACACGAGCTGACGACAACCATGCACCACCTGTCACTTCTGTCCCCGAAGGGAAATCTCCGATTAGGGAGAGGTCAAAAGGATGTCAAGCTTAGGTAAGGTTCTTCGCGTTGCTTCGAATTAAACCACATGCTCCGCTACTTGTGCGGGTCCCCGTCAATTCCTTTGAGTTTCACTCTTGCGAGCGTACTTCCCAGGCGGAGTACTTAATGCGTTAGCTGCGCCACCGAAGGGGGTAACCTCCGACAGCTAGTACTCATCGTTTACGGCGTGGACTACCAGGGTATCTAATCCTGTTTGCTCCCCACGCTTTCGTGCCTCAGTGTCAGTTACAGTCCAGAGAGCCGCCTTCGCAACTGGTGTTCCTCCTAATATCTACGCATTTCACCGCTACACTAGGAATTCCACTCTTCTCTCCTGCACTCAAGTTCCCCAGTTTCAAAGGCTTACTACGGTTGAGCCGTAGCCTTTCACCTCTGACTTAAGAAACCACCTACGCACCCTTTACGCCCAGTAATTCCGGATAACGCTAGCCCCCTACGTATTACCGCGGCTGCTGGCACGTAGTTAGCCGGGGCTTCCTCCTCAAGTACCGTCATTATCTTCCTTGAGGACAGAGCTTTACGACCCGAAGGCCTTCATCGCTCACGCGGCGTTGCTGCATCAGGCTTTCGCCCATTGTGCAATATTCCCCACTGCTGCCTCCCGTAGGAGTTTGGACCGTGTCTCAGTTCCAATGTGGCCGATCACCCTCTCAGGTCGGCTACTGATCGTCGCCTTGGTGAGCCGTTACCTCACCAACTAGCTAATCAGACGCGGGTCCATCCTGTACCGCAAAAGCTTTGATACTTCTACCATGCGATAAAAGCATATTATCTCGTATTAGCATACCTTTCGGTATGTTATCCGTGTGTACAGGGCAGGTTACCCACGCGTTACTCACCCGTCCGCCGCTCTCTTCCGAAGAAGATCGCTCGACTTGCATGTGTTAGGCACGCCGCCAGCGTTCATCCTGAGCCAGGATCAAACTCTCAAATAAAAGTTGTTTACCTGCTCAGACTAATCATTATCTGAATATCTGGCTTGGTTTGTTAGTTGTAATTCTATAAATTAACCTACTGTTTAATTTTCAAAGTTCTTATTTTGTTTGTCCCGTTTTCTTAAGGACAAGTAATAATATACTATAGATTAAACAGTAGGTCAATACTTTTTTAAATATTTTTTTATATTTTTTTTCTATAAATTTTTTTCATACTCTTTTCTCAGTTTTTCAACGATTTTCTTCTCTAATCTAGATACCGTCATTTGAGATATTTCTAATTCTTTTGCGATTACAGATTGAGTTTTATCTAAGAAGAATCTATCTTTAAATATTTTTACTTCTAGCTCATTTAAAGTTTCCATAAACTTATTTATAAAGTCTTTTTGCTCTATATTATTAAAGCTACTTTCTTCTGAACCGATTTTATCTATAAGTGTAATATCTTTATCTTCTGAATCATCATTACTAGATGAATCTAGTGATATAGGTTGATATCCATAAGATGCTTCCATAGCTTCTAAAACTTCTTCCTCAGTACACCCTATATAATTAGCTATATCTTTTACCTTAGGATGAGTTTTATTTTCTTGTTCAAGTGCTAATTTAGCTTCACTTATCTTTTTACTTAACTCTTGAACCCTTCTTGGAACTCTTAGAGACCATACTTTATCTCTAAAATATTTCTTTATTTCACCTATTATTGTCGGTGTTGCAAAACTTGAAAACTCATATCCCTTTTCTATATCATATCTATCTATTGCATATATTAACGCCAATGATCCTACTTGATATAAATCTTCATATTCAACACCTTTATTAATATACTTTTTTGCTAATAAATTTACTAAATATAAATGTCTTTCAATAAGAATATTTCTAATATCTTTATTATCTTTGTCTTTACTATATATCCTAAATAACTCTTTTGTATCGATATCTAGGTAATTTGTAGCATTAGCTACATTCTTCATTAAATATCAACTCCTAAATACTTAGTCATTTTTATTATTGTTCCTTGGTTGTCTTTTGATTCTATCTCTACTTCATCCATTAGTGTTTGAATTATAAATAACCCTAATCCATTTTCTTTTGGTTGTGTTAAGTCTGGTGTAGCTATTGAATCTATATCATATCCTTTACCCTTATCTTTTATTTCTATATTTAATCCATTTTCTAATATAGTGTATGTTATACTTACTGTTTTATCATCACTATGCTTTATAGCATTAGTACTTGCTTCTGATACAGCTACTTTCATATCCTCTATATCATCCATTGAAAATCCTATTTTATTAGCTATTCCTGAAGTAGTTAATCTTATTATACTTACAAAATCAGGATTAGCACTTATCTCCATTTTTATAGTTTCACAAGCCAAAGTCTATCCCTCCATTTTAAATATTTTATCTAGACCTGTTATAGTAAAAATCTTCTTTACGTTACTCTTTGGATTTAGTATATATATTTCTTTATTATCTGTTTTTAATTTCTTTAAAACACCTATCATAACCCCTAATCCTGTAGAATCTATATAATCTAAGTTATCAATGTTTATTTTCATATCTACTATTTTTTCATCTGCTAAACTATGTAAATGGGATTTTAATTTTTCTGCTGTTGATACATCTAATTCACCTTGAACTGATATATCCCAAAATCCTTTTTCGCTATTTAATTTAGAATCTATATTTATTGACATCTTAGTTCCTCCTTATAGTTATCTTCTTTTTACAAATCTAAATACTTTCATTATATTTGTAACTTTACTTAGTATACTAACAATTTCCTCTGTAGAAGTTGTTATTGATGCAACATTTTCTATAGTCTCGTGTATATGCCTTTCATTATAATCTATAACCTTATATGCTTTTTCTACAACTTTATTTGTAGTATTTAGTAATTTTCCTATGTATATGCCTATAATTAAAGCTGAAACTCCTATTAAACAAGCTCCTATCTGCCATCCCAAAGTATTCATTAATTACTTTCTCCCTCATTGTTAAATGTTCTACTTATTACTATTTCATCCTCAGATATATGTATATTATCATCTTCTACTAATTTATCATCTATAAAATCATTTATTTTTCCTTTTACATCTTCAAATGTTCCTTGTAAAACTTCTTTTGGATTTTCTTTAATTTCATCTATTTTGTTTTTTGCATCTTTTCTAAGTTCTGACCCTTTTTTAGGTGCTAAAAATAATCCTGCTATAAATCCTATAAATGCACCTAATAGTAAAAAGCTTCCTTTTCTTTTACTCATAGTATATTCTCCTCTTAATTATTTAAATTTATGTATATTATGTATATGAAGTTAAGCAAAAAGAATAGGATATAATCCTATTCTTCTTCCATCTTTATTTTTGAAATAGAAACTACATTGACTTCTTCGTCAGTTTTCATTAACTTAACTCCACTAGTTACTCTTCCGAATAATGAAATTTCATTAACTCTTAGTCTTATAAGAACTCCGTCAGAATTTATTATCATTATTTCATCGTCCTCATTTACCATCTCTGCTCCAACAAGTTTACCTGTTTTCTCAGCTATGTTATAAGTTTTTATTCCTTTTCCTGCTCTTATCTGAGTTCTATATTCATTTATGTCAGTTCTTTTACCAAATCCATTTTCACTAACTACTAATACATCTGTACCTTCTTCACATAAGCTCATAGATACAACTTCATCACCTTCAGATAATGTTATACCTTTTACACCCATAGCTGATCTTCCCATAGGTCTTATGTCATTTTCATCAAATCTTATAGACATACCATCTTTAGTTACTAAAAGAACATCTTTATTTCCGTCAGTTACTCTAACTCCTATAAGTTCATCATCTTCTCTTAAACCTATAGCTATTAGTCCTGCTTTATTTATATTTTTAAATTCTTCACGACTAGTTTTCTTAACTATACCATTCTTTGTAGCTAATAATAAGTATTTATTATTATCATCATGTTCATCTATAGCTAGTAATGTCGCTATCTTTTCATTAGGACCTAATTGAAGTAAGTTTACAATAGCAGTTCCTTTTGCTTGTCTCTTTCCTTCTGGTATCTCATATGCATTTAATCTGAAACATCTTCCCTTATTTGTGAAGAATAATAATCTGCTGTGAGTAGTTGTACTTACTAGGTGTTTTACGAAGTCTTCTTCTCTTGTAGTAAGAGCAGATATCCCTCTACCACCTCTTTTTTGACTTTTATAAGTATCTGCTGGAAGTCTCTTTATATATCCGAAATGAGTAAGAGTTATAGCTATTTCTTCATCTTCTATAAGGTCTCTCATATCTATTTCGCCTTCAGCATGTCTTATTTCAGTTCTTCTTTCATCAGCATAGTTTTCTTTTATTATAAGCATTTCTTCTTTTATTACATTAAGAAGTAATCTTTCATTAGCTAATATTTCTTTTAATCTATTTATTCTCTTTATTAATTCTTCATATTCAGCTTCTATCTTATCTCTTTCTAATCCAGTAAGCCTTTGAAGTCTCATGTCTAATATAGCTTGAGCTTGAATATCAGATAATCCAAACTTCTCCATTAAGCCTGTTTTAGCTTCTTGAGTTGTTTTAGATGCTCTTATTAAGCTTATAACTGCATCTATATTATCTAAAGCTATTCTTAGACCTTCTAATATGTGAGCTCTAGCTTCAGCTTTATTTAATTCAAACTTAGTACGTCTAGTTACTACATCTTTTTGATGTTGTACATAGTGATATAGTATTTGCTTAAGATTTAATACTTTAGGTTGACCATTTACTAATGCAAGCATTATTACACTAAATGTATCTTCCATTTGAGAATGTTTATATAAGTTATTTAACACTATGTTAGCATTAACATCTCTCTTAAGCTCTATAACTATTCTCATTCCATTTCTGTTACTTTCATCTCTAAGGTCAGATATTCCTTCTATCTTCTTATCTTTAACTAACTCAGCTATTCTTTCAACTAATTTAGCTTTGTTAACTTGGTAAGGTATTTCAGTTACTACTATTTGTTGCTTTCCTTTTGGTAATTCTTCTATTACAGCTCTAGCTCTAACTTTAACCTTTCCTCTACCAGTTTTATATGCTTCAGCGATACTTTCTTTTCCCATTATTATTGCTGAAGTTGGGAAGTCTGGTCCTTTTACAAATTGCATTAAATCTTCAACTGAGCATTCTTCATTATCTATTAAATGAACAGTTGCATCTATTACTTCTCCTAAGTTATGAGGTGGTATAGATGTAGCCATCCCAACTGCTATACCATTAGATCCATTAACTAATAAGTTAGGATATCTTGAAGGAAGTACTGCTGGTTCCTTTAAAGATTCATCGAAGTTTGGTATAAAATCAACAGTTTCTTTGTCTATATCTCTTAATAATTCAAGAGATAATTTAGTCATCTTTGCTTCTGTATAACGCATTGCGGCTGGTGAGTCACCATCAACTGAACCAAAGTTACCATGACCATCAACTAAAAGTCCTCTAGTTGCGAAATCTTGAGCCATTCTAACCATTGCAAGGTAAACTGCTGAATCACCATGTGGATGGTACTTCCCTAGAACGTCCCCAACTATACGTGCAGACTTTCTATATGGTTTATCTGGTGTTAAATTTAATTCACTCATTGAATATAATATTCTTCTATGAACTGGCTTTAGTCCATCTCTTACATCAGGAAGTGCTCTACCAACTATAACACTCATTGAATAGTCTATATAAGACTTCTTCATTTCCTCTGCTATCTCAATAGGGAGTATTCTTTTATTTTCTTCCATTGATACTCATCCCCTTTCTATATATCTAAGTTTCTAACGTATGTTGCATTTTCTTCTATGAATTCTCTTCTTGGAGCAACTTTGTCACCCATAAGCATTGAGAATACTTCATCTGCAATTGCTGCATCTTCTATAGATACTTGTAATAAAGTTCTTGTTTCAGGATTCATTGTAGTATCCCATAATTGTTCAGCGTTCATCTCTCCAAGCCCTTTGTATCTTTGAAGCTCTACACCTTGTCTTCCGATTTCTTCTAATAATTTATTTAATTGTTCATCAGAGTAAACATAATATTCTTTCTTTTGCTTCTTAACCTTGTATAGAGGTGGTTGTGCTATATACACTAATCCATTTTCTATTAATGGTCTCATATATCTGAAGAAGAATGTTAATAATAGTGTTCTAATGTGAGCACCATCGACATCGGCATCGGTCATTATAACTATTTTATGATATCTTGCTTTTTCTAAGTCAAAGTCATTACCAACTCCACAACCAAATGCAGTTATCATATTTTTTATTTCATCTGATGATAGTATTTTATCTAATCTAGATTTTTCAACGTTTAATATCTTACCTCTTAGTGGAAGTATCGCTTGTGTATGTCTATCTCTACCTTGTTTTGCAGAACCACCGGCAGAATCCCCTTCGACTAAGAATATCTCACTCTTAGATGGATCTTTTTCAGCACAGTCAGCTAATTTCCCAGGTAATGAAGTACTTTCTAATACACTTTTTCTTCTAGTTAATTCTCTTGCTCTTTTAGCAGCTTCTCTTGCTCTTTGAGCTCTAAGCCCTTTATCTACTATTATTCTAGCTGTAGTAGGATTTTCCTCTAAGAAAGCACCTAACTCTTCTACTGTTACGCTATCTACAATACCTCTCATAACAGTATTTCCTAGTTTAGTCTTTGTTTGACCTTCAAATTGTGGCTCAGGAAGCTTAACTGATACAACAGTTGTAAGACCTTCTCTTATATCCTCACCTAATAAGTTTGGTTCACTTTCTTTTAAAAGTTTATTTCTCTTAGCATATTCATTTATTGTCTTTGTAAGAGCTGACTTAAATCCTGCTAAGTGAGTACCACCTTCATGAGTGTTTATATTATTTGCGAAAGAATATATGTTCTCTGAATAACCATCAGTATACTGCATAGCTAACTCAACAACATAGTCATCTACTTTTTTATCTATATAAACTATATCTTCATGAATTCCAGTTCTAGACTTATTTAAGAATTTTACATATTCTATTAGCCCTCCAGTGTAATGGAACTCTTTTTTCTTTTCATTTTCTCCTCTTTTATCTTCAAATACTATCTTTATACCTTTATTTAAGAAAGATAATTCTCTAAGTCTATGCTCTAAAGTCTCATATTTGAATTCTATTTCATCAAATATTGTAGCATCTGGCATAAAGCTTATTGTAGTACCTGTATCTTCACATTTACCTACTATTTCAAGGTCAGTTGTAGGAGAACCTAATCTATATGATTGTCTATATACATTTCCATTTCTACGCACTTCTGCTACTACCCACTCAGATAATGCATTAACTACAGAAACCCCAACTCCGTGAAGTCCACCAGATACCTTGTATCCTCCTCCACCGAACTTACCTCCTGCATGAAGTACTGTTAAAACTGTTTCTAATGTAGATTTTCCTGTTTTAGGATGTATCTCTACAGGTATACCTCTACCATTATCCCTTACTGTTATACTTCCATCTTTGTTTATAGAAACATATATTTCTGAGCAATATCCTTGTAATGCTTCATCTATACTGTTATCTACTACTTCATAAACTAAGTGGTGTAAACCTCTAGGACCTGTTGAACCGATATACATACCTGGTCTTTTTCTAACGGCCTCTAATCCTTCTAAGACTTGTATCTGACTTGCACCGTATTCTTGTTTCATCTAGTTACCTCCATTCTCTATATTAATAACTTGTCCTTTTTCAATTCTGAAAATGGTTGTATTACTTTTATTAAATATATTTATATGTGAAACTTCAGCTGTAGTTATAAACATTTGAACTACACTCAAGTTATCTATCAATAGTTTTTGTCTAGTTTCATCTAATTCACTAAATACATCATCTAAAATTAAAATAGGATATTCTCCAACTTCATTTCTTATAAGTTCAATTTCAGATAATTTTAATGAAATAGATGCTGTTCTTTGTTGCCCCTGTGAACCATAAAGTCTAACATCAAGTCCATTGACATATATATTTAAATCATCTTTGTGTAAACCATATCTAGTTGTTCTTACATCAATATCATGCTTTCTACTAGATGTAAGTTTATCTAAAAATTTGTTGTATACACTATCAGTAGTATCATCATCACATATATCAATCTGACTTTTATATGTAATTGACAATTCTTCAATTGAATTTGTTAATTTTGAATGCATATTTTTAGATATATCTGCTATTTTTTTTATAAAATCTCTTCTTAAAATATACAGATAACTACCATATCTAGCTAAACTTTCATCATAGACATCAAGTAAAGCATTATCTATATGATTAGTTTTTAATAACTGATTTCTTTGAAATAATATTTTATTATAATTTGTAAGATAATTATAATATTTGGGCATAATTTGACTAATCTCTTTATCAATAAAAGATCTTCTTTCCTTTGGACCTTCTTTAACTAGCCTAAGGTCTTCAGGTGAGAATATAACGACATTTAAATTCCCAAGTAATTCATGAATTTTTTGTATATGAATTTTATTAACTTTTATACCCTTTTTATTTTTTCCAATAGCTATTTCTATTAAACCATCTGTATGCTCTTTTGAGTAGCTTCCTCCAACATAAAGATTTTCAGTATCAAACTTTATTATTTCTTTATCTCTATTAGTTCTAAATGATTTTCCAAAAGATAGCATATATATAGATTCTACTATATTAGTCTTCCCTTGGCCATTTTTTCCTAAAAGAAGATTAACTTTTTTATTAAATTCTAAATATAAATTATTATAGTTTCTAAAATTAACTAATTGTAAGCTATTTAGTCGCATAAAAGGTTCTCCTTTTTACACTACTTTTATTTTCTGTCCTTCAACTTCTACAACATCTTGAGGTCTTAGTTTTCTACCTCTTCTCATTTCAACTTCTCCATTAACCTTAACTAAACCTTCTAATATTAAAAATTTAGCATGTCCTCCTGTAGATACAGCATCTGCTAATTTAAGAAATTGATCTAGTTTTATATATTCTGAATCTATATTTATTTCAATCATCGATGAGATCCTCCTATTTTTATAAAAATTATTTAAATAATTGCTACGTTAAATATATATTATATCACAAAATTAGCTATAAAAACCCAACTTTATTAGTTGGGTTTTCTGATTAGACTATATATTAGATGATATTCTTACTGGTAATAATAAATAAGTATATTTAACTTCATCAGCTGGTCTTATTATACAAGGATTTATATTTGTAGTGAACTCTATGAAAATTTCTTCACTATCTATATTCTTTAATCCTTCTAAGAAATATCTAGAGTTAAATGCTATATCTAAGTATTCACCACTTAATTCTAAATTAACTTCTTCATAGACATTTCCTTTATCAGTATTTGAAGTTATGGCCATAACATTATCTCTTATTGATAACTTTATTAAGTTATTTTTTTCTGATTGAGATAATAATGATGCTCTTTCTATACTATTTAAAAGTTCTTTAGTATTTAATTTTACCTTTGAATTATACTCTCTAGGTAATAATTTTTTGTAATCTATAAAATCACCTTCAAGAAGTCTAGTGATTATTTTAGTGTCATTTATTATAAATATTGCATTCTTTTCATCAAATCCAACTTTTACATCTTCTTCAGAAGATAATAAGCTGTTTACATCATTTAATGTTTTTCCAGGTATTATAACCTTCGCATTATTTACTATATTATCGATTTTACAACTTCTAACTGCTAATCTATATCCATCTATAGCAACTAGGCTTATCTCTCCATCTACTATTTCTAAAAGTTCTCCCATTAATACAGGTTTAGTTTGATCTTGAGATATAGCAAATACTGTTTGCTTTATCATATTTTTTAGTAAGTCTTGAGGAATGTTATATAAATCTTCTTCATTAACTTCAGGAAGTCTTGGATATTCTTTTGCCGAATCTCCTTTTATTTTAAATCTTGAATTTAAACAATTTATATATACATTATTTTCAGCATCTGATTCTATTTCAACAAATGAATCTGGTAATTTTCTTATAATATCCCCAAAAAGTCTAGCGTTTACTACTATTTCTCCCTCTTCTATAACTTCAGCTTGTGTATAAGTTTCTATTCCGATTTCTAAATCATATCCAGTTAGTTTTAATTGTCCGTCTTTAGCTGATAATAAAATTCCTTTTAATAATTCTAAGGTAGTCTTTCCATTAATAGCTTTTTGTGAAATTCCAATTTTATTAGCTAAAAGTTTTTGGTTACAAATTATCTTCAATGTGGATAACCTCCTTGTCGCATTTATATAAAAAAATAAATAAAAATATTAGTAGTAATAGTAGTAAGTGTTGTTGATAATGTTAATAAGTATCTATGTCTAAATAAATTCAAAGATATCAACATGTGTATAAAATGTTAATATCTTTGTTATTTTTAGTATAATATTGTGTTAATAAAATTTAGACAAAAAAACTATAAACATTACATTAACACTATATCCACAGGCAAATGTTTATAAATTATCCTTTTAAATCTGAAACTATTTTGTCTATTTTAGATTTAATTTCTTCATTTACTTGTATATCTTTAATTATCTTATCGTGGGCATGAATAACAGTTGTATGATCTCTTCCTCCAAATTCTTCTCCTATCTTAGGAAGTGATAAATCTGTAAGTTCTCTAGATAAATACATTGCTATTTGTCTTGGATAAGCTATCGATCTTGTTCTTTTTTTAGAATTGAAGTCTTCCATTTTTATGTTAAATACAGAAGCTACCTTTTCTTTTATTCTATTTACAGTAATTTCTTCGTTTTTGGTAGTAGTTATTATATCTTTTAATGCTTCTACAGCAAGATCAAAAGATATAGTTCTATTAGTAAGAGATGAATATGCTATTACTCTTGTTAAAGCACCTTCTAATTCTCTTATATTAGATTTTATATTTTTAGCGATATAAGTAGTTACTTCATTTGATACTTCTATATTTTCCATTTGAGCCTTTTTTCTAAGTATAGCTATTCTAGTTTCAAAATCTGGAGCTTGAATATCAGTTATAAGCCCCATTTCAAATCTAGATCTTAATCTATCTTCTAATGTTGGAATCTCTTTTGGAGGTCTATCACTAGAAATAATTATTTGCTTATTAGCCTCATGTAATGAGTTAAAAGTATGGAAAAACTCTTCTTGAGTTCTTTCTTTTCCAGCAATAAACTGGATATCATCTATAAGTAATATATCGACATTTCTATATTTATTTCTAAATTCTTCGTTTCTATCATCTTTTATAGAGTTTATAAGCTCATTTGTAAATTTTTCAGATGAAACATAAACTACCTTAGCATCCTTTTTTTGAGTTATTATATGATGACCGATCGCATGCATTAAATGTGTTTTTCCTAATCCAACTCCTCCATATAGGAATAATGGATTATAAGCTCTAGCAGGAGATTCTGCAACAGCAACACATGCAGCGTGTGCAAATCTATTACTATTACCGATTACGAAAGTATCAAAAGTATATTTAGGATTTAAATTAGGATAATTTTTTTGAGGTAAATTAGAACTCTTCGATTCTTCTTCTAATCCCTCTACGTATTTTTCATCTAAAACAAACTTAACTTTATATTTCTTTAAAGAAAGTTGATTTACTGAATTTTCTATTAGATTTAAATATCTATCTTCTAAAATACCTTTAGTAAAATCATTAGGAACTAAAAGTATTAATTCATTCATATGTATTTTTAAAGGTATTATTTGCTTAAAAAAAGCATTAAAACTAGGTGGAGATAACTCACCTTTTATTAATTGTAGTGTTTTGTCCCATAAAGAAACTATATCCATAGTATGAACCTCCGCATAGAATAATTGACATTTTCCACAAAGTTATTAACAAAAATTAATAAAATCTATATAAATTTAAAAAAATAAGAATATTTATGGATAGTTATGTGGATAAAAAATAATAATAGTAATTATTCTGGTAAAGCAAAAAGTTATAAACAATATGTATATAAAGTTATAAATAGTAAAAACATATAAATAAACCACTTTATAACTAAATTATTGTCAGTTAACTAATAAGTTATACACATTTATATCCACAGTTTGTGTATAACGTTAATAAGTGAATAAAATTTATTAACATTATGCACAGGTATAACTATAATATCAGAATAAACGTCAAACTTCAAGAATTTACAACGAATTTATCCACAATATTCACTACTTGTTGATAAATATATGTATTAATATTATATTGTTAAAAAATAAAAGGTTTATACTATACAAAATAAACGAAAAAAAYATGTTGATAATAGTTAATATGTTGATAATAGTTATATTAAACTTATAAAAATACAATACTAGATTAATAGTAAATTAGTTATTCATCTGTTCCAAAAACTCGTTGACAACAAATATAAAAGCATTTATAATTGTATGTGTTATGTTTACTTTGAGGGTAAAGTTATTATTTTTATAAACGGAAAACAAATCTGAAAGGCGGTGTAATACGATGAAAAGAACTTATCAGCCAAAGAAAAGACAAAGAAAGAAAGAGCATGGTTTCAGAAAGAGAATGAAAACTTCTAACGGAAGAAACGTGTTAAAGAGAAGAAGAGCTAAAGGAAGAAATAGATTAACTCATTAATAATTAAAAAGGCCGCTATTAAGTGGCCTTTTTGTGTAGAAAATATAATTAAAAGCTGTGTTTATGGAGGTTAATATGGACTTCAAAAGAACCCAAGGTTTAAAAAAGGACTCTGATTTTAGAAAAGTATACAAACACGGCAAATCTTTTGCAAATAGAAACTTAGTAATGTATATGCTAGATAATAAATCAGACTCTACTAGAGTAGGGATTTCAGTTTCTAAAAAAGTAGGAAATGCTATTAATAGAAATAAAGTAAGAAGAAGAATAAAAGAATCATATAGATTAAATATTGATGCAAACGTTAAATATGGATATGATATTGTATTTATAGCTAGAGTAGCGATAAAAGAAGCTGATTATAAGGATATAGAAAAATCTATGAATCACCTTGTAAAAAAAGCAGGATTAATATAAGTTGTATATTTTTTTGCTTGGAGGTCTTTAATTTGAAAAAAAATTACTCTATATTAAAGGAAATTAATAGGTATGTATCGAAATTACTTATCTACTTAGTGAGATTCTACCAAAGATTTATATCTCCTTTAAAAGGACCAACTTGTAGATTTTATCCTACGTGTTCTCACTATTCAATTGAAGCAATAAAAAAATATGGAGCGTTAAAAGGGATATATTTAACCATAAGACGATTATTAAAGTGTCATCCTTTTCATCCAGGAGGATATGATCCACTTAAATAAAAACAACACATACTTTGGGAGGTATAGAAAGTGAATATTATAAGTAATGCTTTAGGACATGTCCTAAGAATAATATTTGAACTTGTTCAAAATTATGGACTTTCAATAATATTATTTACTGTATTAGTGAAAGTACTATTACTACCACTTACAATTAAGCAAACAAAATCTACAAAGGCAATGCAAGATATACAGCCTAAGATACAAGAAATACAAACAAAATATAAAGATAAACCTGAAAAACAACAACAAGAAATAATGAAGATATATACAGAAGCTAAAATAAATCCATTAGCAGGATGTTTACCTTTATTAATACAAATGCCAATATTAATTGCATTATTCTCTGTATTAAGAGAACCTGTTACATATGGAGTTTTCGCTGATCAAGCACAATTTGCAAGTGCAGCGAAAGGCTTTTTATGGATAAAAGATTTAACTACGCCAGATTATATATTAGCTATATTATCAGGAGCAACTACATTCTTAATGCAAACATTAATGATGCCTAAAGATCAACAACAAGGTTCTATGAAGATAATGACTTATGTTATGTCAGGTATGATGTTATTCTGGGGATTCTCTTTCCCAGCAGGTCTTACATTATATTGGACAATAGGTAACGTGTTTGCAATAGCACAACATTACTTAATTATGAATCCTTTAAAAGCTAAACTGGCTGTTTCTAAGGAGGAAGTAATAAATGAAAAGCCTAGAAATAAGAAGTAAAACTAAAGATGAGGCTATAAGTAAAGCACTTACTCAACTAAATGTTGAATTAGAAGACTTACAAGTTGAAGTATTAGAAAATCCATCTAAAGGTTTCTTAGGATTTTTAGGTGCTAAAGATGGTCTTTATAAATTTACTGTTATAGAAAAAGAAACAGAGTTAGATATAGCTAAAGCCTTTGTTGAAAATATACTAAAAAATTCTAATATAAAAGCTGATTTAAATGTAACTCAACAGGGTAATGTTATAAATGTTGATATAAAAGGTGAAGAAGCAGCAGTTTTAATTGGTAGAAGAGGAGAAACTTTAGATTCTATACAATTATTAACAGGACTTGCTCTTAACAAAATAAATAAAAACTCTAGCATGAGAGTTGTTGTTGATATTGAAAACTACAGATCTAAAAGAGAAGAATCTTTAGTTAGATATGCTCAAAAAGTAGCTAGAGAAGTAATAAAAACAAAGAAAACTAAAAAGCTAGAGTATATGAATCCCTATGAAAGAAGAATAATACATTCTACTTTACAAAATAATAAGTCTGTAAGTACTTATAGTGAAGGAACGGATCCATATAGAAGATTAGTAGTAGAATATATAAAATAAAATTAACCTCCTAGATAATAGGGGGTTTTAATTTTGCAATTTATTTTATATAATGTTAAGATTAAGGAAACAATTAAAAGTAACGAAAAGGTAAAATTTATAATTAAGAGGTGAATGATTTGTTTATAGATGATACTATAGCAGCAATTGCTACAGCACCTGGAGAAGGTGGAATAGGAATAATCAGAATTAGTGGAGAAAAATCACTACAAGTAGCCCAATCAATATTTAAATCTAAATCAGGCAAAATGATAAAAGATTATAATGCAAGAACGTTAATATATGGAACAATCGTTGATGGTGAAAAAGTAATAGATGAAGTATTATTAGCTTATATGAAAGGCCCAAATTCATATACTGCTGAAGATGTAATAGAAATAAATTGCCACGGTGGATTTATTTCAGTAAAGAAAATATTAGAACTTATATTATCTAAAGATGTAAGATTAGCTGAGGCTGGAGAGTTTACAAAAAGAGCATTCTTAAATGGTAGAATAGACTTATCTCAAGCTGAAGCTATAATAGATGTTATAAAATCAAAAACGGATATGGCTCATGAAGTAGCTCAAAATCAATTAGAGGGAAGTTTAGCTAAAAAAATTAAAGAATTAAGAATGAATGTTACGGAAGTTTTAGCTCACTTAACAGTTTCTATAGATTTTTCAGAAGAAGATGTAGAGGAAATAACATATCAAACTTTAGAAGAAAAATCATATAAACTTAGAGAGGAAATTAAAAAGCTTTATGATACAGCAGAAAGTGGTAAAATTCTTAGAGATGGCTTAAAAACTGTAATAGTAGGTAAGCCTAATGTAGGAAAATCATCTTTATTAAACTCTATATTAGGAGAGAATAGAGCAATAGTAACGGATATAGCGGGTACTACAAGAGATGTTATAGAAGAATTTGTTAATATAAAGGGTATACCTCTAAAGATAGTAGATACTGCAGGTATAAGAGAAACTGATGATATAGTTGAAAAAATAGGCGTAGAGAAATCTAGGGAATCTTTCAGCACTGCTGATTTAGTTATAATGGTATTAGATGCATCTAGAAAATTAGCTGAAGAAGATATAGAAATATTAGAAAGCTTAAAAAATAAGAAAACTATAGTACTTTTAAATAAAATAGATTTAAAACCTGAAATAGAAATAGAAAAAATAAAAGAGTATGTTAACGCTGATGATATAATAGAAATATCGGCTTTAAAACATCAAGGTATAGAAGAATTACAAGATAAAATAGAAGCAATGGTTTATCAAGGTAGCGTAAAGAATTCTTCTAATTTAATGATAACAAACTCTAGACATAAAGATGCATTATTCAAAGCATATGAAGCTATAAATGATGCAATCGGTGCAATAGAGCAAAGAATGCCATATGATTTTATAGAAGTTGACTTTAAAAATATATGGGATTATTTAGGATATATAAACGGAGATACAGTAAGAGAAGATTTATTAGATACAATATTCGCAAACTTCTGTATAGGTAAATAATTATATAAAGTATGTAATGTTTTGCGTGAAACATTACTTTAAATAGGAAGGAGATCTACATGAAACAGTTTTATGCAGGTAAGTATGACGTAATAGTAGTTGGAGCAGGACATGCTGGTTGTGAAGCTGCTCTTGCTACAGCAAGAATGGGTCATAAGACATTAGTAGTAACTATGTCATTAGACTCTATAGCTTTAATGCCTTGTAACCCATCAATAGGTGGAACAGGAAAAGGACAATTAGTAAAAGAAATAGATGCTCTAGGTGGGCAAATGGGTATAAATGCAGATAAAACACTTATACAAAGTAGAATGTTAAATACTGCTAAAGGTCCAGCAGTTCACTCATTAAGAGGTCAAGCGGACAAGTATCAATATCACACAGAAATGAAAAAAACTTTAGAAGATAATCCTAATATAGATATAGTTATGGATGAAGTAGTTGATATATTACATGAAGATCAAGTTGTTACAGGAGTAGTAACTAAATTAGGATGTAGATATGAAGCAAAGGCAGTTATATTAGCTACTGGAGTTTATTTAAATTCTAAAATATTTATAGGGGAATTGACTATAAATGAAGGTCCTAATGCACTAGCATATTCTAAACATCTTACAGATAAGTTAGTTGATTTAGGATTAAACATGAGAAGATTCAAAACAGGAACACCTGCTAGAATTCATAAAGATAGTATAGATTTTTCGGAAATGTCTATACAAGAGGGAGATGAAAAGATAACTCCATTCTCATTTTTAACAGATAATATAGGAATAAAACAAGAACCTTGTTATTTAACAAGAACAAACTTAAAAACACATGAAATAATAATGGGTAACTTAGAAAGAACAGCTATGTACAGTGGACAAGCAGACAGTACAGGAGCAAGATATTGCCCATCAATAGAAGATAAAGTTGTTAGATTTAATGATAAAGAATCACATCAAATATTTATAGAGCCAGAAGGTTTAAATACAAAGGAAATGTACATTCAAGGGATATCTACAAGTTTACCTTATGAAGTTCAACTTGAAATGTATAAGAGTGTAAAAGGTCTTGAAAATGCTAAAATAATGAGACCTGCTTATGCTATAGAATACGATTGTATAGATCCAACTCAATTAAAAATAAGTCTTGAAATAAAAGGAGTAGAAAACTTATTCAGTGCTGGTCAGTTCAATGGAACATCTGGTTATGAAGAAGCAGCAGCTCAAGGACTTATAGCTGGTATAAATGCAGCTCACAAAATAGAAGGAAAAGAGCCATTTGTACTTGATAGATCAGAAGCTTATATAGGTGTTTTAATAGATGATTTAGTTACAAAGGGAACTAATGAGCCTTATAGAATGATGACTTCAAGATCTGAATATAGACTATATCTAAGACAAGATAATGCAGATATGAGACTTACTCAAAGAGGATATGATATAGGTCTAGTTACAGAAGAGAGATATCAAAGATATCTTGAGAAGAAAGCTGAAGTAGAAAAAGAATTAGAAAGATTAAAAACTGAAAGAGTTACTCCTAAAGAAGTAAATCATTTATTAACTGAAATGGGAGCATCGGAAATAAAAGTAGGTTTATCTTTATATGAATTCTTAAAGCGTCCAGAGGTAACTTATGAGCTAATAGAAGCAATAGGTAAAGGTGCTGGAGATAATGTTTCGGATGAAGTTAAAGAACAATGTGTGATAATGACTAAATATGAAGGTTATATAGATAAACAATTAAAGCAAATAGACCAATTTAAAAAGCTTGAAAATAAAAGATTACCAGAAGTAATTGATTATTTATCAATAGATGGTCTTAGAATAGAAGCAAGACAAAAGCTTGATGCTATAAGACCTATATCTATAGGACAAGCATCTCGTATCTCTGGGGTTTCTCCTGCAGATATATCAGTACTTCTTATATATTTAGAACAAATGAGAAGAACTAGAGGAGGAAAAGATGAGCAATAGAGATATATTAAAAAATGGTCTTGAAAACTTAGGTATAACAGTAGATGACAAAATGTTAAATGATTTTAATATTTACAGGGAAATATTAGTCGATTGGAATCAAAAAATGAATCTTACTGGAATAGAAGATGAAAAAGAAGTGTTTATAAAGCACTTCTTAGATTCTGTTTCAGCAGTAACTAATGGATATATAAAAGATGGATTATCTATAATAGATGTAGGCACAGGGGCAGGATTCCCTGGTTTACCTTTAAGAATATGCTTAAGAAATACAAAGGTAACATTACTAGATTCATTAAATAAAAGAATAAACTTTTTACAAGAAGTTAGTAATCAAGTAGGAATTGATAATATAGAATTTATACATGGTAGAGCTGAAGATTTTGGTAAATCAGAAGACTACAGAGAAAAATATGATATAGCTACAGCAAGAGCTGTTGCTGGATTACCTATTTTAATGGAGTTTTGTGTTCCATTTGTTAAAGTAGGTGGTTATTTTGTATGCTTAAAGGGGCCAAATGCAAATTTAGAGTTAGAAGAATCAAAAGTAGCAATGGATGTTTTAGGTGTAGAATTTATAGAAAAAATAAATATCGAATTACCTGAATCAGATTTAAATCACAATATATTAGTATTCAAAAAAGTAAAAAATACGCCAGAAAAGTATCCAAGAAAAGCTGGAAAACCAGCGAAAAGTCCTATAAAGTAAATATTTTGTTTTAAAAATATATAAAATTATGTTAAAAATAAAATAAAATAGAAGGATTATATAAGTATTGTGAAGAAATGTTATTTATATATCTAATGTAGTATAAAAATGAAGTATTAATTTGCAAAGAATTAAATTAAAATATATTTATTTTTTATGAGAGAGGTATGTTATGGAAGAGAAAATAGTTATGGAGATACCAATAGAGAATATAGTTCCGAATCCATATCAACCAAGGAAGGTATTTTCACAAGCAGCACTAGAAGAGCTAAGCAATTCTATAAAGGTTTATGGAATACTTCAACCAATAACAGTTAGACAAAAAGATGATAATTATGAATTAATTGCGGGGGAAAGAAGATTTAGGGCAGCAAAATTAGCAAATCTTCAAGCTGTTCCAGCTATTATAAATAACATGTCTGATGAATCATCTGCAGTACTAGCTTTACTAGAAAACTTACAAAGAGAAGATTTAAATTTTATAGAAGAAGCAATGGGTTATGAAAACCTAATAAAAGAACATGAATTTACGCAACAACAGTTGGCTGAAAAGTTAGGTAAAAATCAATCAACTATAGCAAATAAGTTAAGAATACTTAGATTACCGAGTAATGTAAAGATAAAATTAGTTGAAAATAGCCTAACAGAAAGACATGCAAGAGCACTTCTTAAATTACCTACAGAAGAATTGATTAATGAGGTCCTTGATAAGATAATAAAAAATGAGTTAACTGTAAAGAAAACAGAAAAAATGATAAAGGATATTCTAGAAGAGATGGAAAATCCTCAAGATTCTGATAAAAAACAACATATAAGGGGTACTATGGGCATAAGGATATACTTAAACACAATGAAGCAAGCCTTTGATGCAATAATTGGTACAGGAATTGAAGCTAAGTATAATGAAGTCGATAAAGGCGATTATATGGAAATTGTGGTAAAAATTCCTAAAAAATAAAAAGGTTACTGCATTGCAGTAATCTTTTTTTAGAAGATTACAGGGGGAACAGTCAAAATGAGTAAAGTAATAGCAGTATTTAATCAAAAGGGAGGAGTAGGAAAGACTACTACTAACGTAAATTTAACTGCAAGTTTAGGTACAATGGGTAAAAAAATATTAGTACTAGACTTAGATCCACAGGGAAATACAACTAGTGGATATGGTATAGAGAAACATGCAGTAGAAAGAACAATATATGATGTAATAATAGATGGAGTAGATATAAGTGAAACAATATTAAAAACAGAGTTTGAAAATATTGACATAGTATCATCAGATACAGACTTAGCAGGATGTGAGATAGAACTTACATCAAGAAATAATAGAGAGTATATACTAAAAAATGCAATAGAAAAGGTAAGAGATAATTATGATTATATATTTATAGATTGTCCTCCTTCATTAGGGATGTTAACTATAAATAGTCTAACTGCAGTAGATAGCGTTTTAATACCTATTCAATGTGAATATTATGCTTTGGAAGGTGTTAGTCAGCTTATGGGGACTATAAAATTAGTTAAATCTAGACTAAATCCAGAGTTAGACATTCAAGGTGTTGTATTAAGTATGTTTGATGGAAGAGCTAATTTATCAATACAAGTAGTTGATGAAGTAAAAAGATACTTTAAGGGAAGTGTATATACAACATTAATACCTAGAAATGTTAGATTAGCAGAAGCACCTAGCCATGGTAAACCTGTTTATTATTATGATTCAAAATGTAGAGGTGCTCTAGCTTATATGGAATTAGCAGAGGAATTTATAGATTTAGAGGAGGATATAATATAAGATGGAGAATAAAACAACAAAAAGAACTAACAGATTAGGAAGAGGACTTAGTGCATTAATACCTGATATTAATGGTGAAATAGATAAAAAAGATATAACAACAATAGAATTAAAAAATATATATCCAAATCAAGATCAACCTAGACGAGTATTTGATGAAGAAAAAATAAAAATATTAAGTGAATCTATAAAAAATTATGGAGTATTACAACCTATAGTGCTTAAACCTGATGATAAAGGTAAATATATGATAATAGCAGGAGAAAGAAGATATAGAGCATCTAAATTAGCACGTAGAAGTGATATACCTGCAGTTATAAAAGATATACCAATGAAAGATATTATGGAGATTGCACTTATAGAAAATTTACAAAGAGAAGAGTTAAATCCAATAGAAGAAGCATTAGCTTATAAAAGTTTAATAAAAAATTATGAAGTTACACAAGAAGAAATATCAGAAGCTGTAGGAAAGAGTAGACCTCATATAACTAATACACTTAGATTATTAAATCTACCTAAGCAAATAACTGATATGATAGACCAAGGTCAGATAACAGCAGGTCATGGAAAGGCTATACTTAGAATATCGGATGAAAATTTACAAATAGAGTTAGCCAATAAAGTAATAGCTGAAGAGCTTTCAGTTAGAGCTACAGAAAATTTAGCAAAAAAAATTAGCGAAGAAAATATTAAAGAAATTCCTAAAAAAGTTAAAGAAAAAGATGTATTTATTGTTGATGTTGAAGAAAGATTAAGAAATATATTTGGAACGAAAGTAAATATATCTAAAGGAAAGAAAAAAGGAAAAATAGAAATAGAATACTATAATGAAGATGATTTAAATAATATAGTATCTATGCTTCTTGAGGATAACTAAGAAGAGGAAAGGAATCATAAAATGATTTATTTAGACAATGCAGCAACGACATTTCCAAAACCAGAAGCTGTATATGATGCTATGATGGATTGTATGAAAAATTATTGTGCAAATCCAGGAAGAGCAGGTCATAAGTTAGCTATGAAAGCAGCTAGGGAAATATATGACACAAGAGAAAATATAGCTAAGCTACTTAATATAGATAATCCAATGAATATAGTATTTACTAATAATGCAACAGATTCATTAAATTTAGCTATAAAAGGTGTTGTAAAAGAAGGTGACCATATAATAACTACTAGTATGGAACATAACTCAGTAATAAGACCAATAAAAGCTCTTGAAAAAATAGGCATAGAAAATACTATAGTTAAATGTGATGAACAAGGATTTTTAAATATAGATGATTTAGAAAAAGCAATAAAGCCTAATACAAAATTGATAGTGACAACTCATGCATCAAATGTATGTGGTACATTAATAGATATAAAATCTGTATCAGAAATAGCTAGAAAGCACAATGTATTATATTTAATAGATGCATCTCAAACATTAGGTGTTTATGATATAGATTTAAAAGATATAAAAGCTGATATGTTAGCAGCACCTGGACATAAAGGATTATTAGGTCCACAAGGAACAGGTATACTTTATATAAGAGAAGGATTAAGTTTAGATATTTTAAAAGAAGGTGGAACAGGAAGTAGATCAGAAGATTTATTTCAACCAGACTTAGTTCCAGATAAATATGAGTCAGGAACCCATAATACTCCTGGAATAGTTGGACTAAATGAAGGTGTTAAATTCATATTTAAAGAGGGAATAGAAAAGATAAAAAAACATGAAGAAGAGTTATGTAAGTATATGCTAGAAAGGCTAGAAGAAATACCTAATATAAAAATTTATGGTCCAAAAGATGCAAAAAAAAGAGCATCTGTTATAAGCATAAATATAGGAAATATGGATTCTGGAGAAATAACATTCTTACTAGATAGTGAATATGATATAGCTACTAGATCTGGAATACACTGCGCTCCGCTAGCACACAAAACTTTAGATACACTAGAACAAGGTGCAGTGAGATTTAGTATAGGATATTTTAATACTAAAGAAGAGATAGATAAATCAATAGATGCATTAAAAGAAATATCAAAAAATAATTAATTTATAAATAAGAGATTATCTTAAGTAATACCATGAAATTATGATTTACTTAGAGGTAACCTCTTATTTTTTGTATAAAATAATTTTATAGATTACTTACTTATAAAAAAGTAAAATATAAAATAAAATTTATGTAGAAGCGAACATTATTTAATCGAATTAGAATATACTTTGAAAATATATAGTGTTTTTAAAATAAATATAAGTTATAATTAAATTGAAAGAAAATGATTTCATGGGGGAGTAGTATGAATATTTTAAGTTTAGGAGAAAAGATAAAAAAGTTAAGAAAAGAAAAAAATATGACATTAAAAGAATTGGCAGGAGATAGAATTACTGCAGCCCAAATAAGTCATATAGAAAGAGATAAATCACATACTAGTCATGAGTTACTGGAATATCTAGCAAATCAATTAGATGTAAGTGTTGATTATTTATTAGAAACTAAAGAAATGCAGTCTAAGAAATTAACTGATAACTTAATACTTCAAAGTGAGATTTTAATTAAATGTAATGAATTAGAAAAAGCTGAAAATCAGTTAAGAGAAGCAATAGAAATATGTGATGAATATAAAATTTTAGATAATTACGGAAAATGTAATTTTTTATTAGCAGATATAAATTTTAAAAAAGATAAATATAGTGAATCAGTTATGAGTTATGAAAAAGCACTACATTGTTTTATAAAAAATAATGATAAAGAAAAAGTATTTAGATGTTACCTAAATATAGGTAAAATTTATATGCTAGAAGAGTTCTATAAAGGTGCAGTTCTTCAATTTGATTTTGCAGAAAATGCATTAGAAGAAATACAACTTGAAGATATAGATATGTATAAAGATTTATATAGTAAAATAGCTTATTGTTATATTAAATTAAATGATAATGAAAAATCTTTATATTATACAAAAAAAATGGATGAAGTAGATTCAAAAAATAATCCAGAAGAAGAATTAAATGTTCTAATGCTAAAAGCAAATAATCTTTTGAATATGGGGGAATACGAAACTTCTAAAGAATATTTAAAAAAAGCATTAGAAATTCTGGATAAAGAGAAAAATAAAACAGAATTAGCGTCTATTTATTTAACTATATCAGATGTATATAAAGATATGGGATATTTAGATAAGGTTTTAGAGTATTCACAAAAAGTATATGATATCAAAAAAAATGATGAAGATGAGTATATGATGAATAGTTTATTTAAAATAATAGAAGCATATATATCTAATGATGACTATGAGATTGCTAAGAGATATTGTAAAATAGCATTAGCATCTGCAATAAAAAATAAAAATAAATTTAATGAATTTAAAATTTTAAAGTATTATTCAGATATGCATAAAGCTTTAAATGAAAATATAGTTGCAATTGAATACTTACAAAAGTGTATAAATATAATAACTGAATTAAATGATAAAAAAATATTAGCTGATTTATATATAAACTTAGGGGAATTATATTCATACTCTTCAAAAGATAAAGAATTAGAATATTATCAAAAAGGGGTTTATATATACAAAAACTTAGAAATTATATAATAAAAAGATTCCTTTTAGGAATCTTTTTGTGTATAGAAATAATCTATAACAAGTTAAAATATATGTATGTTAGAATAAATGTGAATAATATTAAGGAGATGATTGGGTATGTACATAGAGATAAATGCTGTAGGTTTAGCATGTCCTAAACCTGTAATAAATACAAAAAAAGAATTAGATAAAATTGAGCAAGGTATAGTAGTTGTTACTGTAGATAATGATATAGCTAAACAGAATATATTAAAATTATCTAATTCATTAAATTGTAAAGCTGAAATTATAAAACAAGAAAAAGACTTAATTTCTATAGAGATAAAAAAAGGTGAAAATGTTATAATAGAAGAAAAAAAACAAGATGAATTAGAAGATAAATGTATATTTATATCTTCTGATAAAATAGGAAATGGAAATGATGAATTAGGTGCTGTACTTATGAAAGGATTTATATACACACTGACAGAATCAAAACCTTATCCTAAAAGTATACTTTTAGTTAATTCTGGTGTGAAATTAAGTACTGAAAATTATGATACTGTAGATAATTTAAAAATACTTGAAGAAGCTGGAGTTGAAATATTATCTTGTGGTACTTGCCTAGATTACTATGGATTAAAAGAAAGTTTAAAGCTAGGAAGTGTTACAAATATGTATACTATAGTTGATATAATGAAAAATTCATTACAAACTATATCTATATAATTCTAAATAAAATAAGAAAGAGGATGACATTATGAACGAAATGTATATAGTTTCATTTAACTCAACACATCATGCAATAAGATTAGATAAAACATTACAAGAAGCTGGGATAAGAGCCACAACATTACCTACTCCAAGGGAGATAACAGCTAGTTGTGGAATATCTATAAGATTTTTATATGAAGATATAGATAGCATAAAGAAAATTTTAGATGAAAATAGTATAGAATATAAAGGAATATACAAAATAAAAAGACTAGAAAATGGAACAAAAGAAGTAGAAAACATAGATTAGGAGAGTGAGTATTTATGCCAATGGATATAAAAATAGGTGATGTTGTAGAATTAAAAAAACAACATGCTTGTGGATGCAAAGAATTTGAAATTACAAGAATAGGCATGGATATAAAAATAAAGTGTACAAAGTGCTTAAGAACTATAATGTTAGACAGAGAAACTGTAGAAAAAAGGATTAAAAAGATAATAAAAAAATAGTACACACCACATCTAAATTGAATTTGATTTGCTATAATTAAAGTAAAGGAATTATTTTCAGGGGGTGCTTTAATTATGGCTATTAAATTTGCAAAAAGGATGGAAGATTTAAAAGCGTCAGAAATACGTGAACTTTTAAAGCTTACAGAAAAACCAGAAGTAATATCTTTTGCTGGAGGATTGCCAGCACCAGAACTATTTCCTGTAGAGGAGATGAAAGAAATCTCAAAAATAGTATTAGATGAATCTGGAACACAGGCACTTCAATACTCAACAACAGAAGGATTCCCACCACTAAGAGAACAAATAGCAAAAAGAATGAATAGCAAAAACAAAACAAATGTAACTAAAGATGATATATTAATAACTAATGGGTCTCAACAAGGTTTAGATTTTGCAGGAAAGGCGTTTTTAGATGAAGGAGATATAGTTCTATGTGAAAGTCCATCATATATAGGAGCTATAAATGCATTTAAAGCATACAGACCAAAATTCATAGAAGTTCCAACAGATAAGAATGGAATGATTATGGAAGAGTTAGAAAAGATACTAGAAACTACAGAAAATATAAAAATGATTTATGTAATACCAGATTTCCAAAATCCTACAGGAAGAACATGGCCATTAGAAAGACGTAAAAAGTTTATGGAAATAATAAATAAATATGAAATACCAGTAATAGAGGATAATCCTTATGGAGAGCTAAGATTTGAAGGTGAAAGTTTACCATCTTTAAAATCTATGGATAAAAAAGGATTAGTTATTTTCCTAGGTACTTTCTCAAAAATATTCTGTCCAGGGTATAGAATAGGATGGACATGTGCATCTCAAAAAATATTAAGTAAATTCATATTTATAAAACAAGGAGCAGACCTACAAGCATCAACAATATCCCAAAGAGAAGTTAGTAAGTTTATAGATTTATACGATTTAGATAAACATGTAGAGAAATTAAAGGAAGTTTATGAAAGACGTAGAGACTTAATGTTAGAAACTATGAAAACAGAATTTCCTGAAGGAATAGAATATACTCACCCAGAAGGTGGATTATTTACATGGGTAGAACTTCCAAGTCACTTAGATTCAAGAGTTATAATGCAAGACTGTTTAAAAAATGATGTTGCATATGTACCAGGTGGATCATTTTTCCCTAATGGAGGTAAAGAGAACTGTTTTAGATTAAATTACTCAAATATGCCAGATAATAGAATTATTGAAGGTATAAAGAGATTAGGAGAAGTTTTAAAACAACATATGATAGTTAAGGAAAATATTTAGTTTAAATACATAAAAAAATGGTGGTTGTATAACCACCATTTTTTTATGGGAGATTGGGATGAAATATATTTAAGTTATGGGGGCTATACGTATATAGTATTAGCATATATATTTACATATATACGTATTAAGAGATAAAAAAATGTAATAATAGAATATGTGACATAAAATCGAATTGACATTTGTAAAAACTAATGATAAAATGTGTAGGTATGAGATTTAAATCTCATTTCTCTGCTCTACAAATGTAGAGCCGTTAAGTCCAAAGGGAGGTGAAAAGATAATGAAAAATTATGAATTAGTTTTCGTAGTAAAGCCAAACGCTGATGAAGAAACTAGAGAAGCAGTTCTTAACAAAGTTAAGGAAGTAGTTGCTACTAACGGAGAAGTTGCTAAAGTTGACGTATGGGGGAACAAGAAATTAGCTTACCCAATAGCTAAGTTCACTGAAGGTCACTACGTATTAGTTAACTTCGCAGCTGGTGTTGAAGTACCTAAAGAATTAGACAGAAACTTAAAGATAAACGAAAACGTAATAAGACACATGATAGTTGTTGCTTAATAACTAGTTTTATTACTACAAAGGCGGTGTTATTATGAACCATGTTGTATTAATTGGTAGATTAACTAGGGATCCTGAGTTAAGATACATCGCAGGAACTGGAACACCTGTTGCAAACTTCGCTATAGCTGTTGATAGAGAATTTTCAGGTAAAGATGGGAAAAAAGAAACAGACTTTATAGATATACAAGTTTGGGGTAAATCTGCAGAGAATTGCGCTAACTATATAGGTAAAGGAAGTTTAGTAGCTATACAAGGTTCAATAAGAATCGATAGTTACCAAAATCAAGCTGGAGAAACTAGAAGAGCTTTTAGAGTAAATGCAAATAGAGTACAGTTCTTAGATACAAAGAATAAATCTGAGAGTTCATATAAAGGAAATCATCAAGGATTCGAACCGAACTTCGAACCTAGCTTTGAGCCAACAGGATTAGATCCTCAAGGATTCCAAGCTATAGATGATGACGATATACCATTCTAAAAAAGGAGGGAAATTTACTATGATAAACAAGAAGAGACGTAAGAAGAAGAGAGTTTGTCAATTCTGTGCTTCTAAAGATGCTAGAATAGACTACAAAAACACTCAAAGATTACAAAAATACGTAACTGAAAGAGGTAAAATATTACCAAGAAGAATCTCTGGAACTTGTGCTAAGCACCAAAGAGAATTAACAGTTGCAATAAAAAGAGCTAGAAACATAGCACTTTTACCATATACATTAGACTAAGAAAAGGACGAGCCTTACGGCTCGTTTTTTTGTTTATCTGGTTAAATATGATATAATATATGATATAATATTTATATATTAAGGGGGGGAAGCTGTGAAATTCGATAGAAATTCAGATGTAACTAAAAATGTAAAGATAATAGAGTGGATGAAAAAGGAGCTTATACTTAGTGTGGGAGACGTATTTGACCTTATATTTAAAGGTGTAAAGCCTTTAGATGAAGCGCTTCAAGATACTTTAGCAAATATAATAATGATAACGTATTTACTAGCAAAAAGATTGGGAATAAGTTTTAATGAAATAGATTATAAGATAAAAGAAAAGATAAAAATAGGTATAGACCAAAATCACAGTGTTGAAAATTGGTATGGAGATTTTTCGAATTTAAAAAAACATATGGAAAATAGGGAGTGATTTTAATTGAATAATAAATTAAGGCTACCTCAAGCATCGCTTATAGCCGCATTAGGTATATTATTATGCTTAATGACAGTGTACATACCTATGCTAAGTGTGTTTAGTATAGCTGTTCCAGTACCATATGCAATAATAGGAACCTTAACAGATAATAAATACTCTACACTATCTCTAATAGTAACGTTTTTTATATTAATGATTACTGTAAATCCACTATATGCTATTAGTGTATGTATAACAAGTATAATCCCAGGAATTTTTATAGGAAGTGCAATAAGAAATAAAAAAGAAGATGATTTTAATCTATTTGAACCTGTATATATAGGTACAATTGTAAATATGATATGTGTAATTATTTTCTTTTTTGTTGCAAATATAGTATTTAAAACAAATATATTAGATGATTTTATAAATGTTATGAAAGAGTCAATGAATGCCCAAGTTTATATTATGGAAAAGGCAGGAATGAATTTAAATGAATCATTTAATGTAACCAATATGATAAATTATATTAAAAATATGATACCTACAATATTATTCTTCCAAGGAATTATTGTAGCATTTGTAATATATGCTTTAGAAGTATTTGTTTTAAAGAGAATAAGAATGGTAAACTTAAGATTACCAAAATTCACAGATTTTTACTTACCAGGAAATGCTGTAAATGCGTCATTTTTACTATATGTACTTGTTATATTTATGGACTTAGTTAATTTAAATATGCATAATGATTTAATAATGATGAATTTACAATTAATATTTAACTTTATGTTTATGATTCAAGGGATAGCAGTTTCTATTTTTTACTTAAAAAAATGGTTCAGAAGTGGGTCGTTTAAAATGATATTTATGTCAACATTATTTTTAAGTATATTTGGGTTTATGGTAGTATCTTTTGTGGGTATGTTAGATAGTATAATAGACTTTAGAAGGGTAAGAAGCTATAAATCTACTTAGGAGGTATAGATGACTAGTAAACGAATCTTAAAAATGAATATGCCAGAAGTAAACCTATATATAGTTATTGTAGGAATAGCATCTATATTTTTACTATATTATAACTTTTATTTAGGTGGGTTATTCTTTATTGGATTTTTATATATGGTTATTAATAATTGGAAGACAACTAATATAAGACGAAAAGAATGGACTAATTATATTGAAAATTTATCTTTAGATATAGATGAAACAACTAAAAAAGCAGTTATGAACCTTCCAATACCTTTATGTATACTTGAATTTGATGGTAGTATTACTTGGTATAACAGTAAGTTTAATGTCATGATAGGTGAAGACGACTTACTAGGAGCAAATATTGATAATCTTATAAAAAATTTAAATTTAAGAAAAGTATTAAATGAAAATAAAGAAATGTATACGGATATAAGCTATAAAGATAGAGAATATACTATAGTTTATAATGTAATAAAAAATGAAAAAGAAAAAAGTGCTAAATATTTAATGATGTTATATTGGATAGATAAAACAGATTTTTTAAATATGCAAAAGCAGTACGATGAAGAAAAAAATGTAATAATGTTAATACAAGTAGATGGTTACGATGAAGTATTAAAAAGTACACAAGAAGAAAATAGACCTCTTTTAAGTGTAGCTATAGAAAAAGAATTAACTAATTTAGAAATTAATACAAAAGGTGCATTAAAAAGAACATCTGAAGATAAGTTTTTCTTAACAATGAATAAAAAAGAATTAGTAAAACTAGAATCAGAAAAGTTTTCAATACTAGACCAAATCAGAAAAATTGATTATGGAAATAATCTTCCTGTAACTATAAGTATGGGGATTGGAATAGATGGAGATACAATAAATGAGAACTTAAAACTTGCAACAGGTGCTCTAGACTTAGCTTTAGGTAGAGGTGGAGACCAAGCAGTTGTAAAGACAAAAGATAAATTTGCATTTTATGGTGGAAAGTCTAAAGCAGTAGAAAAGACAACAAAAGTAAAATCAAGACTTATAGGTCATGCATTAAGAGAAGTTATATTAGAAAGTGAACATGTATTTATAATGGGTCATACGTATCCAGATATGGATGCTATGGGAGCTGCTGTTGGTATATACGATATATGTAAATCATGTAATAGAACAGCTAATATAGTACTAGACTATGCAAATGAATCAATAGAAGAGTTCATAAAAAGAGTAAAAAAATCAGATTATTATAATGGAGTTTTTGTTGATTGTGATTATGCAATAAAAGAGTGTACTAAAAACACACTAGTAATTGTTGTAGATACCCATAGACCAAGTTTTACAGAATGTCCACAATTATTAGATATATCTGATAAAGTTGTTGTTATAGACCATCACAGAAGAGGTGTAGACTTTATCAATGATACAGTGCTTTTATTCCATGAGATATATGTATCATCTACATGTGAAATGGTAACAGAGCTTGTACAATACATTGAAGATGATGTAAGAATAAATAAATTAACTGCAGAAGGATTATTAGCAGGGATTAGTTTAGATACTAAAAACTTTGCATTTAAGACTGGTGTAAGAACTTTTGAAGCTGCATCATACTTAAAGAAATCTGGAGCAGATACTATTGAAGTTAAAAAGTTATTTAATTCAGATATAAAAGACTTTATAACTAAGGCAGACATTATTCAAAATGCAAAAATTATTAATGATAATATATGCTTAGCATATACAAAAACAGAAGCTGATAATATAAATGTAGTTATAGCACAAGCTGCGGATGAACTTTTAAATATAAAAGAAGTAGAAGCATCGTTTGTTTTAGCTAGAAAAAATGATAGAGTATTTATAAGTGCTAGGTCATTAGGAAATATAAATGTACATGTGTTAATGGAGAAACTAGGAGGCGGGGGGCATAGAGATATGGCTGGTGCCCAGTTAGATACTTCACTAGAAGAAGCATATGAAATGGTAAATAATACAATACAGACATATTTGAAGGAGGAAGAATAAATGAAAGTTATACTTTTAAAAGATGTAAAAGGAACAGGAAAGAAAAATGAAGTAAAAGAAGTAAGTGATGGATATGCAAGAAACTTCTTATTACCTAAAAAGTTAGCAGTTCCTGCTGATAATACGAATATGAAAGAATTAAATGAAAAGAATAAATCAAAAGAGTTAAAAGCTCAAAAAGAATACGAAGCAGCAGTAGAATTAGGTAAAAAAATGGAAGAACTAAGCGTAGTTATATATTCTAAAGCTGGTGATGGTGGAAGACTTTTCGGATCAATAACATCTAAAGATATAGCCGAACAAATTAAAAAGCAACATAATATAGAAGTTGATAAGAGAAAAATAACTTTAGATGAACCAATAAGAGTATTAGGTTCAAGATTTGTTGATATAAAAATACATCAAAAAGTAACTACAAAGATAAGAGTAGACGTAAAAGAAAAACAATAGAGAAACACTTGAGGTGATAAAAATGGAGGATATTACTAGAATCCCCCCGCATAGTGTGGAATCAGAACAATCTATATTAGGTTCTATATTACTTGATAAAGATGCTATGATAACAGTTAGTGAGACAATAAATCCAGATGACTTTTATAAAGAAGCACATAAAATTATATATGAATGTATGATTAAATTAAGCAATAAATCTGAACCAATAGATTTAATAACGCTAACTGAAGAATTAAAAAAACAAGGTCATTTAGATGATGTGGGTGGAATAAGTTATATAACAAGTTTATCAACAATTGTTCCAACTACATCAAATGTTAAGTACTATGCAGATATAGTAAAGGAAAAATCAGTACTTAGAAAACTTATAAAAGTTTCTAATGATATAATAAATTTAGGATATGATGGTTCTACTAAAATTGAAGATGTACTAGATACAGCTGAAAAAAAGATATTTGATATATCACAGGAAAAAGCTAGTGATGATTTCAAGTCTATAAATTCAGTTCTAATGGATGCATATGATATGATAGAACATTTATATACAAATAAATCTGAAATAACGGGGATAACAACTGGATTTAGAGACTTAAATAAAAAGATAAATGGGATGCAAAGGACAGATTTATTACTAATAGCAGCTCGTCCTGCTATGGGTAAAACTGCATTTTCATTAAATCTTGTTCAAAATGCTGCATTAAAGGGTGATGCATCTGTAGCAGTATTTAGTTTAGAGATGTCTAAAGAACAGTTAGTACAACGTATGTTATCTGCTCAGTCAAATGTTGAACTTAGCAAGTTAAAAACTGGTAGGCTTAATGAAAATGACTGGCCAAGAATAATAGATGCTATGGCAGTTTTATCTAATGCTAAAATTCATATAGATGATACTCCAGGTATAAAAATTTCAGAACTAAGGTCTAAGTGTAGAAAATTAAAAATAGAGCAGGGATTAGACCTAATATTAATAGATTATCTTCAACTTATGGAAGGTGAGGGTAATAATGAAAGTAGACAACAAGAGATAGCTAAAATATCTAGATCTCTAAAAATAATTGCAAAAGAATTAAATTGTCCGGTTGTTGCACTTTCTCAGTTATCTCGTGCTCCTGAACAAAGAGCAGATCACAGACCTATGTTATCAGACTTAAGGGAATCTGGATCTATAGAGCAGGATGCAGATATAGTTATGTTTTTATATAGAGATGAATACTATCATCCTGATTCAGATAGAAAAAATATAGGTGAGGTTATAATTGCAAAAAACAGACATGGTGAAACTGGTTCAGTTGAGTTAGTTTGGCTTGGAGAAA
Source organism: Romboutsia sp. 13368 (assembly GCF_018336475.1). Taxonomy (GTDB): domain Bacteria; phylum Bacillota; class Clostridia; order Peptostreptococcales; family Peptostreptococcaceae; genus Romboutsia. The sequence goes on along the minus strand of NZ_CP048741.1, from coordinate 2,444,306 downwards.
TTCAAAAATTTGCTGATAAATCTAGAGAAATGTAATTTGGAATATATCTACAAATATCCACATGAAGCGATATGATTAAAATATTATACTGTGGATATTTGTCTTAATAAATCTACAAATATTGAAATTTAAATAAATTGTTATCCACAATATCCACATTGGTGTTGTTGATAAATGTTAATAAACATAAAAGCAAGCTTTTAAGCTTGCTTTTATATTTATAATAGTTAATTTTATGGAGGAACGTGTGTTGAATATAAATTTAGTATATATATATCCAAAAACAATAGAAATAAACAATGAAATGAATTTATTAAGAATAGTTGATAAAGTAGAAAAAGAAAGTTTGGTAATGTATTCTACAAAAGAAAATGAAAACTATAAAATTTGTATGATTAATACATATACAGGGGAGAATATTTATATTGTAAGTTATAAAAAATGCGGAAATAGATATAAAGTCTTTAGAAAACTTAAAAGATATAGAAAAATACATATTAAAATTAATAAAAAATTAAAAAAGTTGAAAATAATACGTATATTTGATAAAATGAGTGAGTAAAGCGTTCGAATAACGATAGTAGAGGTGAAGTATAATGAAAACAGTTGCAGTAGTAGGTTCTCAATGGGGAGACGAAGGAAAAGGTAAAGTTATAGATTACCTTGCGACACAAGCAGATGTAGTAATAAGAGGACAAGGTGGAAATAATGCTGGACATACATTAGTAGTTGATGGTAAAAAATTTGCGTTAAGATTAATACCATCAGGAGTATTAAATCCAAATACAATAAATGTAATAGGTAACGGTATAGTATTTGACCCACAAGGATTTTTAGAAGAAATAGAAATGCTTAAAAAAGATAATATAGATACAAGTAATATAAAAATAAGTGATAGAGCTCATATTGTTTTTCCATATCATAAAGAATTAGATGCTTTAGCAGAAGAAGCTAGAGGAGATAATAAGATAGGTACAACTAAAAAAGGTATAGGACCTTGTTATATGGATAAAACTGAGAGATCAGGGATAAGAATATGTGATTTAATGGATAAAGATGTATTTGCTAAAAAATTAAAATCACAAGTAGATGCTAAAAATAAATTAGTTCAAGGTGTATATGGAAAAGAAGCTATGTTTGACTTTGAAACTATATACAATGAGTACTTAGGATATGCTGATCAAATAAGAGATAATGTTGCAGATACTTCAGTAATAGTTTATGATGCAATAAAAGCTGGTAAAAAAGTATTATTTGAAGGTGCTCAAGGAACATTACTTGACTTAGATTTAGGAACTTATCCATTTGTTACTTCATCTCATCCAATATCAGGAGGATTTGCAGTAGGTGCAGGTGTAGGACCAAACATGATAAAAGATGTTGTTGGTATAGTTAAAGCTTACACAACTAGAGTTGGAGAAGGTCCATTTGTAACTGAGTTAGATAATGAAGTTGGAGAAGAAATAAGAGTTAAAGGCCGTGAATTCGGAACAGTAACAGGAAGAGCTAGAAGATGTGGATGGTTTGATGCAGTTATAGTTAGATATGCAGCAAGAGTAAACGGATTAACTAGTATATCATTAATGTTATTAGATGTTTTAACTGGATTTGATAAGATACAAGTATGTACAGCATACAAAATGGGAGATAAAATAATAAAAGATTTCCCTGCATCTTTAGAAGATTTAGCTAAATGCGAACCTATATATGAAGAACTAGAAGGATGGTCTGAAGATATAACTACTGTAGAAAGATTCGAAGATCTTCCTGAAAATGCTAAAAAATATGTAGCTAAAATAGAAGAATTAGTAGGTGTAAATGTTGATATGGTTTCTGTAGGACCAAACAGAGCACAAACTATAGTTAGAAAAAATATATTCTAAATTTAAAATTTAGTATTATAAAAATAATAAGGGTATAAATGTATTTTTATACCCTTTTGTTATGTATATAAACAAAATATTTTATATAAAATAGCTAAATTATATAAAAAAATAATGTATTTTATATAGTTTTATAAAAAAGTAAGATAAATATTTAAATAAATTAAATTTAATATGTATTTTAACAAAATAAGCTTAAAATAAGTAATGAAGCCATTTTTAGTATAATATAAAGTAGAAAAATATACCTAAAATCAACATTTTATTTAATTTATTGAAAAAAAATAAAAAAAATATAATAAAAATGTTGACTTAGAATAAAAAAACTAATATAATAATTTTTGTGAGCAAGAGAAACGAAAAAATTCGATAAAATCTGACACATAAGATGATCCATTAGCTCAGTCGGTAGAGCACCTGACTTTTAATCAGGGTGTCCCGCGTTCGAGTCGCGGATGGATCACCAATTATGGCCCATTGGTCAAGCGGTCAAGACACCGCCCTTTCACGGCGGTAACAGGGGTTCGATTCCCCTATGGGTCACCAATATCCCGGGACTATAGCTCAGCTGGGAGAGCACCTGCCTTACAAGCAGGGGGTCACAGGTTCGAGCCCTGTTAGTCCCACCATTTACATATAAATGCGGCCTGGTAGTTCAGCTGGTTAGAATGCCAGCCTGTCACGCTGGAGGTCGAGGGTTCGAGTCCCTTCCAGGTCGCCAATTTAATACACTATGCTGGTGTGGCTCAATGGCAGAGCAGCTGACTTGTAATCAGCAGGTTGTAGGTTCGACTCCTATCACCAGCTCCAATAAAACTCTTAGAATAATCTAAGAGTTTTTTATTTTATAAATTTATAATTAATTTTTAAATTAATACATGTTTTGAAAATAAAAAAATAGAAGAAAAATATAAGTTGTATTTTTCTTCTATTTCTTGCTTTCCCATCTTAAATCTCTACCTAAAAACTTAACCATTTTAAATCTATCAAATATCCTTGAGAATATCCTTTGTGCATAGTTAGAACCTAACTGCATAGGAGATAAGTTTGTAGATATAATTGTTTTCTTTCCAGATAAAAGTCTAGTGTTTAATATATTAAATAATTCACTGTTTGTAAATGAATTTGTAAGTTCAGTTCCTAAATCATCAATTATTAATAAATCACAGTCAAATAAATTTTCATAATTTGCTTTAGAGATATGATTATCTGTATTTTTAAATTTATATTCTTCAATAATTTCAAACATTTTAAATGCCGTTTGATATATAACAAGATTTCCTCTATCTAAAAGTGATTTTGCTATACAATTACACATAAATGTTTTTCCAAGTCCAGTATCTCCATAAAATAATAAATTTTCTCCATTATCTTTATCAAAATCTAATACAAATGATTCACATATAGATACTATTTGTAGCATATTCTGCTGTGGAGATATATTAGATTCTGGATCTTTTTCAGAAGAAAATATACTTGTATCTAAAGTTGTAAAGTTTTCTTTTTCAAGCATCCTAGATATATTAGACATTTTATAGGCCTCGTTTATTATTTGCTGTTTTAAACAGTTGCATTTTTGACCATTTTCTAAGAAACCTTTATCTTTACAAACATTACAATCATGCTGTAATTCAAGATATCCAGTTGGTACTTTATATTTTATTAGTAAATCTTCTTTATGTTTTCTTAAATTATCCATCTTTTGCTTAGATTCTAGTATTATATCTTCTTTATTAGATGGATTTTGTAATACTGACTTAGCTAATTGTAGGCCAACTTTACTTATTTCATCATCTATTTTTTTGAATTCTGGAATTTGGGAATATACATCATTTTTTCTTAATTCTAATTCTGATTCTGCTTTATCTCGTTTCTTTTGATAAGAAACAAGTATTTCTCTTATTTTGGATTCTATCATTTAATCACCTATTTAAATTTATTTTTTTGGCTTTCTTGTAACATTTTTTCTAGTTCTTCAGGTGTATATTTTGCAAATGTTTGATTTATATTATGGAATCTAGTTTTTACTGTAGGTTCAGATGACTTAGTATTTTTAAATACTTGTTTTTTATCATCTGATTTCTTTTTAAACTCTTCATCTAATTTTTTTATATCATCTAAAGTTTTTACATCGGATTTTTTCCACTTTTCAATAATACCATTTATATAAGATATAGATGGATTTGATGTATTTTTAGCTCTAGAACATGCAGATAATATAACCTCAATGTCCATATTATATCTATCAAACCAGCTATCCATAATTCTTTCTTCAGGCTTAGATGGTTGTCTATAAAATCCAAGTTCATTAAATATTGTTTTATACATCATATATCTTTCACTTCTTACTATAAAACTATCTTTAACATCTTGAGGAGTAAATAAATTAGAATCATACCATCCTCGAAGAATAGATTCAATGTATTTAACAGGTCTAGAAGAACCATGCTTATCTCTTACATATTCATATGCACATACTATCATATCTGGATCCATATTATATTTATTCATTATTTCTAAAATACTAATCTTTTCACCTGGATCAAGATATCTTCCAACTATTTTATTTATAGTAGTAAACATCTTTCTGACATTAGGGTTTTCTGAAACAGAAACTATACTATCACTATTAGATTTTATAGACTTAGTATTTACATGCATATTATCCATATAAAATCTTTTTAAGTCTAAAAATTCTATCGAATAGTCAAAATCATCTAGCCCCTCGTTTTTATGCATTTTAATAATATTCTTGTTTTGCCAGAATTTCCATGCATCTATTACATCAGAAAGAGGTATATTTAAATTTTTAGCAATTGAATTATTATCAAACTTAGGATTAGAGTTAGGGTCACATGCTTGTCTATAACCTAGAAGATAAACTTTAACGTATAATCCATTAGCCATAGGCATAAATATATCTATAAAGATATTGGCAATAGTAGTTTCACCTAAATCTATTTCATTGACTTCTTTGAAAAACATTTTATCACCTCAGATAAGATTATATCACAAAAAACTAAATCTTTAATTACACAAGTTTATATTACAAAAAAAGAGAAAAAATTATTCATATTAAAAAAGAAAGGGGGAGATTATATGATAATAAACTTTACTAAGAAGGTAAGAAAAACAACAGGAATAATGGTAGCTTTATTAGTGGTTGTAGGATGTGGAGTATATTTATATCAAAGCAAAAATTTAGTACAAACATTAAATAMTGAAGAAAATAATAGCATAAATAAATATATTATGGATGTTATATTTGATGATGAAAGTAAAAGGCTTATGTGTAATCAGAATATAGAGTACATAAATAATACAAATTTAACTTTAGATAAAGTATATTTCCACATATATCCAAATGCTTTTTCGAAAAAGGAATTTGCTCCTTTTGAAAAAGATGAAATGAGTCAAGCCTATCCAAATGGGTTTAATGAAGGCTATATAGACATAAAAAATGTTTTAAATAATAATAACAAGTTAGAATATGAAATAAAAGGTGAAAAAAATGATTTGCTAGAAGTAAAAATAGGTAGACAATTAAAGCCAGGAGAAAAAATATCTATAGATATGAAATTTAATGTAAAAATACCTAACTCAGAAGGAAGATTTGGGTATGGAGAAAATACTATAAATATAACTAATTGGTTTCCTATAGCATGTGTTCATGATGATAGAGGATGGAACTTAAAAGGTTATGAGACTGTAGGTGATCCATTCTATAGTGATACAAGTGATTTCTATGTTAAATTACTAATTCCTAAAAAATATAAAATAGGTTGCACAGGTAACATTATTTCTGAAAAGTCTGATTCTGAAAAAGCATTTTATGAAATACAAGCAAAAAAGGTTAGAGATTTTGCATTCATTTTAAGTGATAAATTTAAAGTTAAAAAAGAGACATATAAAGGTGTTGATATAAGTACATATAATTTAAATGAAAATCTAGCTATAGAGTCAACAAAAATAGCTAAAGATTCTATCAGTATTTTCAGTGATTTATTTGGTGAATATCCTTATGATACATATTCAGTGATAGCAAGTGATTTTTTCATAGGTGGTATGGAATACCCTACATTAGTAATGATTGACCAAACTTTATATAATGAAAAAGATAAATTTTTACTTGAATACGTAATTGCACATGAAACAGCTCATCAATGGTGGTATTCTGTTGTAGGAAATGACGAAATAAGCGAACCTTGGTTAGATGAAGCACTTACAGAATATTCAACTGTTCTTTATTTTGAAGAAAAATACGGGAAAGAAGTTGCCTCTAAATTGATAAAAACTATGGAAATACAGACTAAAAATCATTCAAGTGAAAATATATTTAAACCAACAACAAAATATAAAAATTCTATAGATTATAGCTTAAATGTATACACTAAGGGTGCATTAGCATTTAATGAAGTAAGAAATAAAGTAGGCGATGAAATATTTTTTGAAACATTAAAAGAATATTATAGTACATATATGTACAAAAATGTTAATGGAGCTAAGTTTGTTGATTTATGGAATAAAAAAGGTGTAGATATAGATAAAATTATAAGTGAATATAAGTAAAATTTACAGAGAGTATTAAATTTTTATTTAATGCTCTATTTTTTTGGTATAATATAATCTATGATTATAAAAAATGAGGTGACAGTATGATGAAATATTGTTCAATAGGAAGCGGAAGTAGTGGAAATTGCCACTATATAGGATATAAAGATACCAACATACTAGTAGATGCAGGCCTTAGTGGAAAAAGAATAACTACAGGTCTTGAAGATATAAATATAGATATAGAAAGTTTAAAAGGGATATTTATTACACATGAGCACTCAGACCATATAAAAGGAGCGGGTATAATTTCTAGGAAATATGATATACCTATATTTGCAAATGTGAAGACATGGTGTGCTATGAAAGACAAGCTTGGAGATATAAAAGATAGCAATATGAAAGTATTTGAAAATGATAGAAGTTATTCTTTAGGGGATTTAATAATAAGACCTTTTTCAATATCTCACGATGCATCTGATGCAGTAGGGTATAATTTTTATGCAGAAAATGAAAAGATGTCTATAGCTACAGACATAGGAATGATAACTGATAATATAAGAAGACACTTATATAAATCAAAATTAGTTGTGCTAGAATCAAATTATGACCCTAATATGCTTATGATGGGATCATATCCATATGCATTAAAGAAGAGGGTAATGTCAGATACAGGCCATTTATCTAATGAAGATGCAGCCAAATTCTGTATAGACCTTGTAAAGGAAGGTACAGAAAGAATATTATTAGCTCACTTAAGTAAAGAAAATAACTTCCCAGAGTTAGCATATGAAACATCTAAATCTATATTAGCTCAAAATGATATAATAATAGGACAAGATATAAAGTTAGATGTTTTATTAAGAGAAGAAGTATCTGATATATACAAAGTTAAGTAGTAGACAATATTAGAACGGACTAAGGAGAAATTTATGAATATAACTGTAATCGGAGTAGGTAAAATTAAAGAAAAGTACTTAAAGTTAGGATTAGATGAATTTTCTAAAAGATTAAGTAAGTACAGTAAATTAGATATTATAGAACTTGATGATGAAAAGTGTCCTGAAAATTTAAGTGAAAAGGACATGCTTATAGTTAAGGATAAGGAAGGTAAAAAGATTCTTAGTAAGATAAAGAATAATAGTTATGTTATAGCTTTAGCTATAGATGGCAAGAATTTATCTTCAGAAGAACTAGCAGATACAATGAGTAAGTTAGCTGTTAGAGGTAATAGCCATATAACTTTTGTTATAGGTGGATCATTAGGTCTTTCAGATGAGGTTTTAAAAAGAGCGGATTATAAGTTATCTTTTTCTAAGATGACATTCCCTCATCAGTTAATGAGGCTTATACTATTAGAACAGGTTTATAGAGCATTTAGAATTAATAATAATGAACCGTACCATAAGTAATGGAAATCGTATAGGCACTTAAAATCATTTTTATCTAAATTAGATTATGATAAAAATGATTTTAAGTGTCTTTTTTGTTAAATAATTAAAATTAACCAAATAAAATTAAAATATGTAGATATAACACAAAATAATCACATAAAAATCGGAAGGAATCATAGTATGAAAAAATTATTAGTTTTATTAATTAGTACTTTAATGATAAGTACTCTATGCATAGGATGTAGCAAAAAAACATCTGAAGAGATAAATTTCTTTAACTATGGAGAAAATATAGATGAAGAAACAATTAAAGAATTTGAAGAGCAATATGGAATAAAAGTTAATATAGAGACTTTTGATGATATGGAAAATATGTATCAAAAGGTTAAAAGCGGTGGAGTAAAGTATGATGTAATTTTAGTATCTGATGCTTTAATGCCTAGAATGATTAAACAAAATCTTGTTCAAGAATTAAATAAAGATAATATACCAAATATATCTCAAATGGATGAAGAATATTTAAATCTAGAAATAGACCCAGGTAATAAATATTCAGTACCTTATATGTTTGGAACTGTAGGTCTTATTTATAATAAAGATGTAGTAAAAGAAGAAGTAGATAGTTGGGATATATTATGGGATGAAAAATATAAAGATAAGATATTTATGTTTGATACTTATAGAGATACAATAGGAGTAGCTTTAAAGAAATTAGGTTATTCACTAAATTCAACTGATATAAATCAGATTGAAGAAGCTAAGCAATTATTAATAGAACAAAGAAAAACTGTAGATCCTATATATGGTGTAGATAACGGAACAACAATGATTCCAGCAGGAGAATCTGATATAAATATGATATGGTCTGGAGAAGGATTAAATCTTCAAGAAGAAAATCCTAATTTAGTTTATGTAGTTCCTAAAGAAGGTGCTAACTTCTGGATTGATAGTTTATGTATACCTTCGAATGCTAAAAATGTTGAAGGAGCTGAAAAGTTTATAAACTTTGTAAGTGATAAGAAAAGTGCACTAAGAATAGCAGATGAAATAGGATATACAACTCCAAATAAAGAAGCTAGATTAGAACAACCAGAGAGTGTAAGAAATAATCCAAATGCATATATGCCAAAAGAAATAATGGATAGATGTGAGATATATGTTGATTTCCCAAAAGATATAAAGAAAATATATGATAATGCATGGTTAGATATAAAATCAAGTAATTAAAAAAGGAAGGTCTAAGACCTTTCTTTTTTTTATAAAATAAAACTCTTAATTTAGAGAATTAATAAAAGACTAGATTGGACATAATTAAGATATATAATTTCAAAGTTTGTCATTATTATAAGAATATGATATTATATAGAACTATAAGAACTCCCACCAACAGGGAATAACAACATTTAATGGAGGAAATTAATAATGGAAAATTTACCAAAT
>NZ_CP048741.1:2433768-2435030 GCF_018336475.1 Romboutsia sp. 13368 | reverse complement strand
CCATAGATGCAACTCTATGCATAATCTCAGGTGGAATATTAAGTGCTTGACTCATCTCTATAAACTTAGGTGCTAAAGCATCTAATGTTATCGTAAGTCCACCAGAAGCTGAAGCTGTTATACCACAAATAATATTAACTGATAAAGCTTCAGATACTATAGGGTTAGAAGATATATTAAGTATCGCAGACTGTAATGTTATAAATACAGGTAAAGATTTTATTACACTTCCATAACCTACAATAGCACTTGAACTTAATAGTGGTAAGAAAGAATTTGATATCCCTTCGTTTAAAACTTTGTTTAAGTTAGATATTTTTCTAAAGTTAAGTGCTAGTATAAATAAAATAGATATAACAATTGATATTATAACACTCCATGTTCCTGATACATTGTCTAATACAAGRTTRTATTTACTTAAGTAAGACCCATCAACTAATTTATAAAACACTTTAGAAAAGAATAAATTACTAAYAAATATTAATAGTATAGGAGAAATTGATAAAAATATATTAGGAAGTAAATTTGAATCAATATTATTTTCCTCTATATAATGATCTCCATATCCTTCTAAGTTTTTCTCAGCTTTTTTTACTCTATATGTAAGCCATAACATCCCTAATATAAGTATTAATAAGCTTGCTATTATTCCTATAACAGGTGCAGAGAATGTATCTGTACCAAAATACCTCATAGGTATAACATTTTGAATTTCTGGAGTTCCAGGAAGAGCTGTCATAGTAAATGTAAATGCACCTAAGGCTATAGTTCCTGGAATTAATCTCTTTGGAATATCAGCTTTTTTAAATAGTACATTTGCTATGGGATATAAAACAAATGCAACTGTGAATAAAGATACTCCTCCATATGTAAGAAGTGCTCCAGCTAATACTACAGCTAATATAGTTTTGTCTTTTCCTAGTCTATTTGTAATAAAGTTTGCTATAGATTTAGCATATAGAGCTTCTTCCATTAGTTTTGCAAAAATAGCTCCAGTTAAGAATATTGGGAAGTAGTTTTTAACGAAGTTTGCAAATCCTCCCATATATACTTCTGTATAGTGAACCATTAAATGTGTATTAGATTCTCCACCGATTAGTAAAACTGTAAGTAATGCTACTAAAGGTGCAGTTATAATGGTTGAATAGCCCTTATAGGCTAAGAATATTATCAAAGATAATGATAAAATTAATCCAATTATACTTAGCATATTAAATTGTCCTCTTTCTATATAATGATTTTAATTATTGTATGTTTTAATA